>SPBV01000327.1 GCA_004525885.1 Nitrosomonadales bacterium | reverse complement strand
CTTACGAATTTCATCACGTTTATTATGCAGAATTTTAATTTGTTGGTGGTATTCAGAGCTAATTTGTTCCTCGGTTTGGTCCACTTTGGTAACTAGAGCATCTATTTTATTATTCCACTGGTCTAGTTTTGAATGCATCTTTCGGATAAATTCATCTTTTGAATCCATTTTTTCCTTTATGTATAGTTGGGAGCATAATAATAGACAAATAGACAAATAGACAAATAGACAAATAGACAAATAGAGAAATAGAGAAATCGATTAGCGATTAGCGATTAGCACATCACATTGTGCATGTATAAGTACTTGTCTTGCGTTACTTCCTAAAAGTAGTTCCTCTACCATTCCGAGACCGTGTTTTCCGAGTATGATCAAGTCGGCGCCTCGCTCTTTTTCTTGTTCTAAGATGCGCTGCACAGCGTTACCATGTATAACTATGGGGTGCCAATTTGTAGTAATTCTTGCATCCTCCGCTGTTTGATAGAGGCTGGTTTTTGCTTCTTGGAAAACCTTGTCTCGGTAGTTCTGAATCTCTTCTTTCTTTTCACCGGCTATGTGCATTTGGGCCTCGAAAGGTGGTTCGTAGGCATGCAGTAAAGTAAGTTTGGCCTGTGGGGCAACTGACTGCGCGAGATGAATAGCTCCTAGCGACCAAGAGGAAAAATCGATTGGCACGAGTACACTCTGGTATGGCTTACGGGGATACAGTTTTACTGTAAGAACAGGACATTGAATCATACGTAGTAACCGCTCGGCGGTTGTACCCAAAAATTGTTGGAGAATTGAGTCTATTCCACGTGCACCAATAATCAAAAGATTTGCGTCGAAAGCATCTACCTGCTTAGTAATGCTTTCAAGTATTTTACCCTCCACTAAATGGCATCCAGCGCTTATGCTAAGTGGTTCACCGACATCATTAGCCAATTTCTTTAGTAACTCTAGTGACTGAGACTGAATACGTTCTTTTAATGTATCACCTAGTAATCGCTGTAGTTCCGCAAGCTCTCTTTTGTCTAATACATGTACAAATTCAAGTCGCGCACCAATTTGTTGAGCCAGCATAGCAGCACGCTGCGCAGTAAAATGAGATGGTGCGGTAAGGTCAGTAGCAGCAAGTAAGGTGTGTAGATTCATCATCTCCCTTCAGGCCTAATAGTTAGAACTGCGCAGGGGGCGTGTCTGACAACAAGCTCTGCAACACTTCCAATAGCGAATCGTTTCCATCCACTATAACCATGTGTGCCTAGAACAATAAGATCAGCATTAAGCTCTTCTGCAATGCGCACGATTTCATGACCGGGATCACCTTCGGCGAAGATAGTCTCAATTTCTAAATCAAAAGATTTTGCGAATTTATTAAGGGTTTCTTTTCCCCGTTCTCGAGCTTCTTCAAGGCCTTCAACAAATCCGGAAAAACCTCCTGGCCCTGCAGGCGCTAAGTAGTAATGGGGTGGAATATTCCATGCGCTTGTATCAAATACATGCAGAGCTTTAAGCTCTGCTTTGTGGGCTTTAGCTAACATCAGAGCATGGCGACTTGCATTCTTAGATATGTCTGAAAAGTCGGTAGCTAAAATAATTTTTTTAATGGAGGCTTGCATAGTGCTTCTCCTTGTTATATTAAACAAATGTTCAGAATAGGAGGTGACAAGTTAATTCAATAATATTTACGAAGTTTTATTATTCTTGAGCTAACATCAGCTTTATAGTGGAGTGTAAAACTCGACAAAACAATAAGCAAATTACTTATTGTTTGTATTTCTAAAGGAAAGACCTAAAATTAAAGTACGAGACAAAAAACAACGTATCGATGAGTCTCACGTACTAAATATCCGCGATGCTTCATCGGGAGACAGGTATTTGTAAAAAGAGAAGTAGAAATCTATATAGATAGAGGTTATTGTGCAGCTTCAAGAAGATAAGGATGCGATGTATTCTGACGCAACTGTAGATTAAATGCTCCTAGTTTTGTCCTTGGCTGCTTTACGATCAACTTGTTATTGTTATATATAAGTATAAACCCCTAGGCGGATCAAACCTATGCAATTTAAAGATTATTATCAGATCATGGGAGTTGCGCGTGACGCAACTCAAGATGAAATTAAGCGTTCCTATCGCAAGCTTGCTCGGAAATATCATCCT
>SPBV01000270.1 GCA_004525885.1 Nitrosomonadales bacterium | reverse complement strand
CTCTATAACTTCTATTTATAGATGAGACTTATTTATAATAAAGGTTGTATTAAAATAAATAAATTCAATTAATCAAATATTTTAGTTGGTATTTAATTTGATTTGTATTAAGAGAGTGTAAAAGCGTATAGCTTAAGCATAGATACCTCACCGTCTGCTTTGTGCCAAAAGCGAACGTTTCGGAGATTTTCTTTCTGAAAATTTTTTGCGCTGGGAAAATAAAGTGAATGTAGGGGTAGGTAGTACCTTTAACACCGGGGGTGGGGTAAGGCCAAGACTAGGTGTACCCCCTACTCCCATAAATACACGATTCTTCCATTAAGGTTGCGTGTGTATTTTTTGTCTAAATCCTTAGTATAAAGTTGCCCCAGCGTTACCCCAAAAAGAAAAATGGATTAACATAATAGCTAACCCATTGTATTATTGGTGGCGAATCATGGATTTGAACCCCGGATCAACGGATTATGATTCCGGTGAAATGAGAAAACCAACATAATCAGAAACAAACTAGAACAATTGAATCAATAGATTGCTTGTTTCCACATGTTGCTAGTTTCTCCTATTTTTTGTCCCTCAGTGTGCCAGAATTGTGCCAAAAGAGGGAATTCGCGCAAGCCCGCTCTTTTATAAATATTAATAAAGAGTTTATTTCAGAAATGAATTGGCATATTGCCAGCCAGCAATAACTATCCAGTCTGACTCAAGCTGTGGTCCGTTAAGATTTCTGTACAAAGGGGCAATTGCTTCAGCAGCTAACCTGTGTCCCTTTAAGATTCCATGTGTTCCGAGCAGGTTAAAGCCTACACTAACTCCTAATTGCTCTCCCCCTTGATTATTTGGATCAGCGGTCTGAACAGGAGCAACAATCATCGGATCTATCCCTCGTATTTTTGATTGTGTGTGATATAAAATACGTGCAGACGTGCTGAACCATGGCGTCCATCCATAGCTTGCCCATGCCGTAGCCATATGCTTATCACCTTGCTCATAGCCAGCGCTGTTTCTTTCCATGCGAATTTCAGACATGTATTGTGCTCCCCAACCTATCCTTTTGTATTTACCGGTATAGGTGGCTCCTGGCAACGCATCAAAAGTTCCTGATCCAAGTTGCATAGGATAAGGAAGCCTTAAATTTGGCGTCATTCCGTTTGGTGCTAGTACCACGTCTCTTTGACCAATTGAACCTGTTGGGATGCTGACTCCAAAATTCAAATGGGCATGATGGTATGTTTGATAGAAAGAAGTATCAAAAAGACGAAACATGGCACTAAGCTTCGTATCTCCAAACCCTTCACTTCTTGTTGTAAAGCTTCCAAGGGTCGTCGTTCCAGCTCCCCCGGCAAACGTGACATGTGTCATATCCTTCATAGTATAGTTGGCCATAGCCATAAGAGTTATCCTATCTGTCGGGGCATACATGCCGCCGAACATATGCATCTGAGTCGTCATTTTGGTGGGGACAACTCGCAAAGTTGGTGGTTGCCCGGGCATACCAAAAAAGCGATTTGGTATTGTTGTGGCCGTTGTAAGAGGGCTAATATCATTATTACCAATCCGACTTCCATTCATATTCATATTCATGAACCGATATGAAAACATGTATTCACCAGCCTTATGCATATGATCGGCCATAACACCTATAGGCGCATGATCGGATGCTACGCTACCCACATAGCCGAGTGCCGGTGGTTCATTACCGGTACCCTCGTTATTCAAATCAGGAATATCTGTATGTGCTTGTGCAAGTGAAAGTGCGAGGGTATAAACGATACCCACAAAGAGTAAGTTTTTGTGTATACAATTATTAATATTCATTGGAAAAGGTTCGATTTTTTTGGGAATTTGAAATTATAAAGAAATAATCGTAACTTTTAAATGTGACGGATTGCCGCACCCCGCACTAATGTGTGGGAGATGCACACCATGATGGATTTAATTTACTGACGATAAGTTGCATGGCACTCCACGCAATACTGCATTGTTTTGTTTAGTGCTCGTAAGGAAGTATTGACATCTTTGGTTTGTAATGTATCACTCAGATCATCACCACTTTTGTGAAAAGCTAATCCCAGTTTTTTAAATTCTTCGTTGCTGAACATTTTGCACATTTCTTTCATTTCCGGTGTCAATCCTAGTTTTGCATGAGCTATTTTGGAAGCTTCATCAAACTTATTTTCTGACATTAGGCCGACAATGGATTTCACTGCTTCCACATGGGATCGCATGTTTGATAGCTGATGCTGCTTCATTTTCTCAGGCAGTCCTAACGATATTCTCGTGTCTGTCATGTTCATTTCGTGATGATTCTTTTTCATGTTCTCGTGCATTTCTCCACAGTCAGCGAATACTAAATTTGAACCAATCATTCCGATAAGAATTGAAACGATTGCAATAATATTTTTCATGTCTGATTCCTCCAATTAGATAATGGGGCTGTCATTGTGCAGGTGGGTGCGCGCATGTGAATGACAATTAGCCTATTCTGCTAAAAATGATCTCTCCATCACGTAGCCACCCATATACTTTTTGTGGGGGCAAGATGTAATAAATCAATAAGTAATTCAATTCACCTATTGTTTTTCTGAAGAGTAACTACATATATAAAGTGCAAGGGCTATCATATTTTATATCTTATTATTAGTTCTAAACTGATATCAATGATTACCATGGAATCAACATACCTACTTTATTTCACGGTTAGTAATTAGTTTAATGCAATGCCCGTAAATTAGTTAATTTCTATGTTGGGG
>SPBV01000339.1 GCA_004525885.1 Nitrosomonadales bacterium | reverse complement strand
TATTTATTATTTTCACGTACTCTCTCTTACAAAACTTTTCATGAAACCAACTTACTACATAGAAAAGCGGTACTAAATTCTATTTTTATCACGTGTCGTTTCTTCCAAAACGGATTCTACAAGCGCTATATCTTCTGCCTTGTCTACATCGACCCCAGCATGAGCATTGGGCATGATCACTGCCCGTGATCTAGCGCCAACTTTAGACGAGACAGCATTCAACGCCTGATTAAGTGTTGATATCCTTAGCAAATATAACAAAATAGCTATTGGGCCCAGTATCGCCCCAACTAATCGCCAAGGTTGTTTGCGCAAATCTTCCGCTCGTTTCCAGAATGGAACCAAATCACGGCCACGCTGGTTAAGAAAAGCAAAAAGGTTACAACTGCAAAAATTTCCATCACGAAGCCGTATTACAGTACGTTTGGTGCCGGGAAATGCGGCTATGACATTTTCATGCTCAACTAATCCCACGGTAACGTCGCTATCCGCTTTACTAGATTCACATAAAAAATACTGTACGATTTCAGGGGTTAATAACGCGTGATCAGCTGTTGTCAAAAATACAGGAACGTCTTTTTCTATATGCTCAAGTCCTTTATTAGCGCTACGACTAGGAGAGTCCAGATTAGATATCCAGGTAACATATCCGCGTTCTATCCGTTGCTCCAATTCTGGACAAGCAGAGAGCGCGGGCTCTGGTGGGCCACACAAAATAATCGCCTTGATCATACCGCTTGCCTCAAGCGCATCTAGTACACGAATTATCATTGGTACTCCACAGATCGGCGTAAACGCTTTGCAGACCGCACCTGATTTATTCGCAACTGGATCATTAGCTGTACGATCTGCAGCTAGCACCAACGCGACAAATTTATCCATTTTTTTATTTGGAGTTTGAACTTTGGACATCATACTGTTTACCCAAAAAGTTAATCACAAAGTTTTTCCATAGATTCGATAACGTTTATACTCCTGGATGCCGGCTTTCTCGATCATTCCACGCATCGATTTATTATCTTCTAGAATCCAGGACACCTCAATCTCTCTGAATCCTCTGGAAAGCCCAATTTGGCGTGGTGCATCAAGCATCATAAAGGCTAACGTTGCGCCCAATGGCGTGTTCTGGAATTTCTTTCGCACACCCATCAATGGTATCCGACCTGTATGAATTTCACCGTATTTAAGCTGTTTAATCAGGCGAATCCACCCTAATGGGAACAGACTTCCATCAAGTTTAGCAAATATCTCGTTCAAGTTTGGTAGCGCCACCATAAATGCTGCCGGAACACCATCAACTTCAGCAATCTGAATATACTCATCCCTCAGGAGTAAACGAAATGTGCTCCCAAGCTCAGAAAATTCTGCCTCGGTAAATGGAATGAAACCCCAGTTTTCTGACCAAGCATCATTAAAAATACTACGTAATACCTCCATCTCTATTTTAAGTTGATTACGACGTAACGCCCTTGTATGTATCCGCTCGGAAAACTTATCCACCAAAATTCGCATGATTTTTGGAATCTCCATATCGAGCTTCATCAAATACGCGAGTAGATCCTTCAACGGATGATAACCCTGTTCTTCAAGTAAACGGCTATACCATTTAGGCGAATGCGGCATCATAACCATTGGCGGCGTATCAAAGCCGTCCACAAGAACACCACACTCCTGGTTGATGGAAAGATTAAATGGTCCACTCACATGCTTAGTCCCTTTTTCGGCAAGCCATTTCTCTGCAGTCTGCATAAGTGCTGCGAACACTTCCGTATCATTCACGCTTTCGAGTAAGCCAAAATGGCCAGTATCTTCACCATAACGTTGACGGTGAAGTTGATCAATTTGTGCACTAATCCTGCCAACCGGCTGATTATTCCGATATGCGATCCAAGCTTGCCATTCTCCGTGCTTAAAAAAAGGATTGAATTTTGAGAAGTGCCAACGTCTCTCGAGACGTAACGGTGGCACCCACATGGGATCATCTACGTAGACGTGCCAAGGGATATCAATGAATTTTTTC
>SPBV01000117.1 GCA_004525885.1 Nitrosomonadales bacterium | reverse complement strand
GCGTCCTGTTTCGATAATAGTAAAAACAATCTGTATATCCGCTATGGGCAATAGTTTTTCGGCTTTTTCAGGCCATTCCACTAGGCAAACTGAATTTTCATTAAAGTATTCGCGAAAACCTGCTTCTTCCCATTCTACGGGAGCATCGAAACGATAGAAATCAAAGTGATAGAAGTATAACCTAGAAAATTTATAAAGTTCAACCAAATTATATGTGGGGCTCTTTACTTTTCCCTCATAACCTAACCCACGCAAAATACCTCTTGCAAACGTTGTTTTACCTGCACCAAGATTGCCCTTCAGAAAAACAGTAAAACCGGGGCGTAATATCGTTGCGATCTCGGCACCAAGTGCCAGGGTTATAGATTCATTCTCAAGGTGGCATGTTGTAACGGAATTGTTATGATGAGCGCTATGCAAGAAAATATTTCCAATAATCTGACTACAGATCTCGTCTCGTTGACAGGCGATATCAAAACTTGGAGCAGAGAACTTGGCTTCCAAGAGATTGGTATCTCTGATGCCAAAGCTGATACGTCTCGTGTAGAGACGGGTCTGCTCGAGTGGTTAAATAAAGGTTATCACGGCAACATGGATTATATGGCAAAACATGGTGCTCGGCGCTCTCATCCAGAGAAATTAATACCTGGTACGCTACGAGTAATTTCGGTACGGATGAATTACTCTTCACCTAAAGCTAGAGACAGCTGGCAAGTAATGCAAGAAAGTGATAAGGCATTCATATCTCGCTATGCGCTGGGTCGCGATTATCACAAGGTGTTACGTAGTCGCTTGCAAAAACTTGCTGATAAAATTGTTACGAAAGTGGGCCATTTTAACTATCGTGTATTTACTGACAGCGCCCCTGTTATGGAAGTTGAATGGGCGCAAAGATCTGGCCTTGGATGGCGTGGAAAACACACATTATTGCTCTCGCGTGAGGCTGGATCAATGTTTTTCCTAGGTGAGATATATACCGATTTGTCACTATCTATAGATAGTCCCACAGATAATCACTGCGGTACTTGTACGAAATGCATTGATATATGTCCAACTAAAGCCATCATCGGACCCTATCGATTAGATGCAAGGCGCTGTATTTCCTACCTCACTATAGAACATAAAGGAAGCATTCCAGAACCTTTGCGTCCCCTGATCGGAAACCGCGTATACGGATGCGATGATTGTCAGCTGATTTGCCCCTGGAATAAATATGCTGCAGCTACAGACGAGGGCGATTTCACCGTACGCAATGGCCTAGATGATACATCCCTAGTAGAGTTGTTTAGCTGGAGCAAAGAAGAGTTTGACACCAAACTTGCTGGCAGCCCAATCCGTCGAATCGGACATGAGCAATGGCTTCGTAATCTGGCAATAGGATTAGGTAATGCTTCATCCTCCAAAAATATATCTGGTGCGTTAAAGGCTCGGTATAACGATAATTCGCATTTGGTTCGCGAGCATGTGCGGTGGGCGTTACGGCAGCATAATCTGTCAGGCAGCTCATAACAAAAATGGTCTACTAAATAGAGAAATATGTCACTTGCCAATACCATACTTATTATTCATTTTCTCTTTGTATTTTTTGTTGTTGGTGGCTTGCCAGTGATCTGGGTCGGCGCATGGCTAAGATTAAATTTTGTGCGAAATATCTGGCTTCGAGTTATTCATCTCACCGCCATTCTTTTCGTCGTAGGTGAATCTCTTTTCGGGGTGGTCTGCCCACTTACAATATGGGAAGACAAACTACGTCAGTTGGAACCTGATGGTAGCTTCATTCAACGATGGCTGCATCGCATCTTATTTTATGATCTTCCAGAAGATATACTTACGATAGCTTATCTACTATTTGCAATTCTGATCGTTGCTACGTTTATACTGATTCCACCGTATCGTCGTAATACCCCTATCTGATTCTCCGTTTGCCCTAGGTTTTCTATCATTAGCTTGGGTCCATCAAAGCCCTTACTCAATCATCTCGCTTTCTTCATGCTTAAGCTTGAATGACATTTGATCAAGAAGTGCCACAGCACGACCGACCACAGGTTTATTTTCAACCTTAAGTCCTTGAAAATCATGAAGGACATTGTCGACCAAATGCGAGGGTTGCACGTTACGTAATGCAGTAAACATAGTTTCTAGTCTTCCTGGAAATTTTTTGTCCCATTGCCGCATCATATCTTTAACTACTTGGCGCTGTAAATTCTTTTGCGAACCACACAAATTGCAAGGGATAATGGGAAAATCTTCAGCCTCCGCGTAGGCCACTAAGTCTTTTTCCTTACAGTAAACAAGCGGACGAATTACGATATGCCGACCATTATCACTCATTAATTTAGGTGACATAGCCTTAAGCTTGCCGCCATAGAAAAGATTAAGGAACAAAGTTTCAAGAATATCATCTCTGTGATGGCCCAATGCAATTTTAGTTGCGCCTATCTCACTGGCAACACGGTATAGAACGCCCCGTCTTAGACGTGAACAAAGACCACATGTGGTCTTGCCCTCAGAAATAACGCGTTTTACTACACTGTAGGTATCTTGTTCAACAATACGAAAAGGCACACCAATTTTAGAGAGGTATTCTGGTAGTACATGTTTGGGAAACCCTGGCTGCTTCTGATCTAGATTTACTGCGATTAATTCGAACTGTAGTGGTGCGTGGGACTGAAGGCTACGTAGTATCTCTAGCATTGCGTAGCTGTCCTTGCCGCCAGATAGACATACCATCACACGGTCGCCAGCTTCGATCATATTGAAATCAGCAATGGCTGAACCGACAAGACGCCTCAACCGCTTATGAAGTTTATTGACGTTATATCTCTCCTTCTTACACATTACTTCCATTACAATCCTCGTTATATAAAAAATAGGAAATCATATTGACTTGGAATAAATTGAAATGCCTTTTATGATACAAGACTTCTCTAGAAGAAATAGAACGTTAAGACTAATATTATTTAATAAATTTGGCGATATATTCAAGCAACTCATCTTCCTTATAAGGCTTTCCAAGAAACGCATTTACACCCAATTCCTTTGCAAGGTTACGATGCTTCTCTGCCGTACGTGAGGAAATAATAATAATTGGGATATTTGCGGTTTTGGGATCGGAGCGTACATTCCGGATTAGCTCAAAGCCATCCATACGTGGCATCTCAAGGTCAACCAACATTACATCAGGAATGATGTCCTGTAAAAGCTGAATAGCAACCACACCATCTTTGGCAATCAACACCTCGCAACCCTCTCGTTCAAGTAGGCGGCTAGTTATTTTGCGAACCGTCAACGAATCATCTACTATCATTACGGTGGAAGCTTTTTCTGGCTTCGTCTGTACAGTTAGCGATGCTGGCCTATCCGAAGTAAATATTGACTGCACCTCGTCACGATGTATCAGTTTTAGGGGATTGATAATAAGTATGATGTGCCCGTCCCCCATTACTGTAGCCCCCTCAACACCAGGCACCCGCGCTAGTTGTGTGCCAATATTTTTAACCACAACTTCGCTGTTACCAATCAATTCATCAACGTGCACTGCAAGCCGTAAGGCGCCACTACGCAACAATAGCACCCTGTTATGTCTCTTGATTTCTGGAGCCGAATCTTGATCGCCGAGCAAGCGTGGTAAATAAGCAAAAAGGAAGCTATCCCCGCTAAAATTTACCCTATGATCACGATAAGCTATGTTAAGTGCATCAGTATCGAGTTCCCAAACGCGCTCAACTATTGTCGCAGGTATCGCGTAAGTATTACCTCCTGTTTTGACCATCAGAGTTTGCGCCACCGCTAAGGTAAGCGGTAAATAAATAGTAAAAATTGCCCCCGCATTAATTTCTGAGGCAATCTCCACCCTCCCACCGAGAGAAGCAATTTCGTTTTTCACAACATCTAGGCCTATACCCCGCCCCGCAACTTCAGAGAGTTCTTGCACGGTAGAAAGACCATGAGCAAATATAAACTCTATTACTTGCTTGTCGCTCAACGTCTCATCAGTCCGCATTAGGCCTTGTTGCATGGCCTTCTCACGAATACGGTCAATATCTAACCCAGAGCCGTCATCTCTTAAAGTCATGATAATTTCATTGCTTTCCTGGCGTACGGCGATCGTAATCTGGCCAATTTCAGGTTTGCCCAATTCTAATCTCTTAGTTGGCACCTCGATTCCATGCGCCACAGAATTTCGTAACAGATGCTCTAGCGGAGAGTTAATTTTTTCTAGAACGCCACGATCTATTTCTATATGACCACCTTGAATCATCAGGATAGCTTTTTTGTGCATATCTCTCGCTGCCTGCCTTACAACACGATAGAAATGCTCTGCAAAATTACTGAACGGCATAGTGCGAATATGAGTCAGCGCCTGCTGTAAATCTCGATTCATACGCGCTTGTTGAGTCAATGCCTCTTCAGCTGCATGATGAGTAATCAGCATGCTCTGCTGCACAGTAAAGACATCATCAACGCTTTCTGCCATCAGCCGAGTAAGCTCCTGGAAACGTGTAAATTGATCAAACTCCAACGGATCAAAAGACTCTTCACTGCCGTGTCTCAGCGCTAAGTGCGACCGCATTTGTGTTTCAGCCTGAATCTCCACCTCACGCAACTGGTTACGCAAGCGTACTGTGCTTTCGGTCAAATCAAGCAACGACTGTTTGAAATTATGCAATTCAGTCTCAATTCTAGACCGCGCAATACTAACTTCACCAGATTCGTTCACCAAATGGTCAATCAAATCCGCGTGAACGCGAAGCAAGGTTCTTTGCGGGGTAGCCCCAATTTCTTCTGGTTGTCCGGTGGGTGGTATCTCTTCAGTCTTAATTGGCCCTGAAACAGGGGGTGTCTGAGAGCTCACCGGAACAATTGTTTTTTCTACACCCCCTGCTTCTCCGACATTTTTGCCGTTTTTATGTGGGCTTTGTAGAGACTCAATATTCTCGTTTATCAGATCTAACTCGGTCTCCAGTGAATCGAAAAATGGAGTTGGCAATTCATTCTCTTTTAGTGGGGCTTCTACGTCACTCTCCATATTATGGACTAACTCACCAAGACTCATAGCGCCAGCTATGCGAGCGCTTCCTTTTAGAGTATGTAAAGCACGCAGGAGCGCTTTGCGGATATTTTCATCTTTTGGATCAGCACGCCAAGAACGCAATTCACTGCCGATTGCAGGCATTAACTCCCGAGTTTCTTCCAAGAATGTTTCTAGTAGATCTAGATCAACATGGTCTTGTTTTAGATCGACTTCTTGCCGTGGTGAAACCAGCTCCTTGGGTTCTTCAGTTCCCCGTAGATTCGTACGCTCCGGCATCAATGCCATTTCATGCGACAGTGTTACGCCAGCCTGTAAATCGACCTGATCTGGCAAGCGCTGGCTACACACTGCATTAAGCATTCTACTCAATAACTCAATGACATTTCTCATGAGCTGTAACCCAGTCTGGTCTGGCTGAGTAGATTTTTCCACCAGCATTACCAACCACTGCTCCAAAACATGTCCAATATCAGCTATAAATTCAAGTTTTAAGTTACGTGAGATGCTAGTCAACGTATGGGCAGCAAGCATAAATTCATGGCTTACTGGTTTGTTTGGGCTTCCTATGAGGCTATTTAGCTCGCGCTCAAGAGCTGCTAAATGTTGGTTAATCTCAGTTGTAAATACCCCAAATAACTCAGGGGAAATTACGGAATCACCAATTACGATATCTATGCCTGGTTTTGTTTCAGTTGCCGTTGCCGTTTCGGATATATGTGTT
>SPBV01000120.1 GCA_004525885.1 Nitrosomonadales bacterium | reverse complement strand
TCACCTCTTCTAGCTGAAGTAACAAGACAATACCCAGCAGATTTAGTATGTCCAGTCTTGAGACCATCTACATTTGGATCCAACCATAGGAGTCGATTTCGATTGGTTTGTGAAATTTTATTGTATGTATACTCCCGCAGTGAATAAAGCGGGTAATGTTCTGGAAAATTACGGATTATGTCGGCCACAAGCAAAGCCAAATCATAAGCTGTAGTGTAATGCTCCGGATTCGGAAGGCCAGTAGAGTTGGCGAAATGAGTGTTCTTCATTCCCAACCTTTCGGCCTCTTTGTTCATCATTAGCGCAAAACTCTCCTCTGACCCAGCAATAGCTTCTGCTAAAGCTATGCTGGCATCATTTCCAGACTGGACGATCAGTCCACGTACTAATTCTCCTACTGTTACCGGCTTACTAGGTTCAATGAACATGCGTGAACCATGTATGCGCCAGGCTTTTTCCGACACGGGCACAATCTGCGTCAGTGTGATGCGCTTCTGCTTGAGGGCTGAAAAAGTGACATATGCTGTCATTATCTTTGTGAGTGATGCAGGTTCGACACGTTCGGAATCATTCTGCCCAACCAAAGTCTGTCCACTTTGAAAGTCAGTAAGAATATAAGCTTTTGCGGCTATGGATAGGACGGGTAAAGGCTGCGTTTGATGCGTAGACTTCTGAGCAAATACGAAAGATGAAGCAAGAAGCAGCACAAACAGGAGTAAACGTTTCATTGTGAATTGAACAAAATAATTTTCTATTATACCCGAGGCAGGTTGTATGCCTTGATATCACCATGCAAATAGTCTTATTGAGAAATGGTACAGAATCTATTACCAGTATTTATTATTCTACAACACGACAAAATTGTGGACTAAAATAGCAAGAAAGGCAAAACTATCCACTCTATTGTTATTTACTAAGACACAAATTGTATCCATCTTTCCAACCGTTGTGATATTGATTGTCTTTAGTAAAACGGCGTTCATCCTTAAATCCATAAGAAGACTTCTTAGCAGTTTCACAGCCGTCAATATAACCATCTTTGAAAGCAGGTGGGTAACCAGCAAGGTTATACGTAGGGCGCGTACTTGGTGGCAGCGGCTCTAGGGACTTCCCTTTTCGATTGTCCGTTGTTGCACAGCCTGCAACCGATAACAGAATAATTGCAACGATCAAACGCATCATCATCTCCCCTTACCACCCAAGAGACTCCCCAGTATCCCCCGAAAAAGAGAGCGGCCAATCTGTGAACCAACCGAACGAGCTGCACTCTTAGCTACAGACTCTAGAATACCTTGATGTTTCCCGCCACGTGGTCCTGTCTTACTGAGCAGTGAATCACCTAAAATGTCCATCAGCCCTCCTTTACTAGAAGTCTGCTGCACTTCATCGTTATGTGAATTATTATTCTGACTATCCTCCTCAGATTTGATACGATTCGTAATCACTTCATGAGCTGATTTGCGATCAATAGCCTCCTCATAATGACCAAAAATCATCGAAGATTTGATTATGTTCGCACGCTCCGCGTCACTGATCGGACCCATTCTCGATGCTGGCGGCAGAATAAATGCGCGCTCAACAATGGATGGACGTCCTTTCTTATCAAGCATTGAGATCAGTGCTTCACCAGTTGATAGTTCGGAGATTGCTTTCTCGGTGTCGAGCTTGGTATTAGCGCGCATGGTTTGAGCAGCAGCCTTAACCGCTTTCTGGTCACGTGGTGTAAAGGCTCTTAGTGCGTGCTGCACACGGTTGCCAAGTTGGCCAAGCACGCTATCAGGGATATCAAGGGGATTCTGCGTTACGAAATACACACCGACACCTTTTGATCGTATTAACCGCACCACCTGTTCAACTTTTTCAAGTAGCGCTTTGGGTGCTTCGCTAAACAATAAATGGGCTTCGTCAAAGAAGAATACCAGTTTTGGTTTCTCCGGATCACCAACTTCAGGCAAAGTCTCGAACAATTCAGACAACATCCATAACAGAAACATCGAATACAGCTTGGGTGAATTCATCAGTTTGTCAGCAGCAAGAATATTAATCATGCCTCGACCTTTTCTATCTGTCTGCATCAGGTCATTGATATCGAGCATCGGCTCGCCGAAAAAATTAACACTCCCTTCTTGTTCCATCTCAAGGAGCGAGCGCTGGATTGCCCCAATCGAAGCTTTTGAGACATTACCATATGTGGTTTTGAAACTTTCAGAGTTGTCACCGACAAATTGCAGCATTGTCCGCAGGTCCTTCGTATCAAGTAATAACATGCCATTATCGTCTGCAATTTTAAATACAAGTGTCAGTACACCCTGTTGCGTATCATTCAAATTAAACAAGCGCCCAAGCAGCCTAGGTCCCATGTCTGACACTGTTGCGCGTACTGGATGCCCAGCTTTTCCGAACAGGTCCCAGAACGTAACTGGAAATCCAGACCATTGAGGCTCATCTAGTTTAAGTTGTGCAAGCCGATTTTTCATTTTTGGAGAATTCTTCCCAGGGGTAGATAGCCCTGACAAATCCCCTTTAACGTCAGCCATAAATACTGGCACACCAATTGAGGAGAACCGCTCCGCCATTACCTGCAAAGTAACGGTTTTACCAGTGCCAGTTGCGCCAGTAATAAGCCCATGACGATTAGCAAGACTAGGCAATAATGCTATATCAAGATTGGAAATTGTGATTAATAACGGGTCGGACATCAAAAACCTCAATTAAAGTATCAATGATATTAAATTATATCAGCGCGGCCACTTCTTGGTAGTTTGATTCGTTTCCCCTCAGGCCATCTAGTTAGCCAAACCCACCAGCAGCAAGAATTAATGAAAACATGCTCGTAACAAATCGTTTTGATGCCTTCAAATTCAATTTTATAGCAACACCGACTTCAGTAATTTACCCATCTCTGCTGGGTTACGAGTCACTTTAATGCCACATTCCTCCATTACTGCAAGCTTCTCCTGAGCAGTGCCCTTGCCACCAGAGATAATCGCACCCGCGTGCCCCATTCGCTTGCCTTGTGGTGCAGTTATTCCTGCAATAAACCCTACTACTGGTTTCGTCATGTTGTTTTTAATCCAAAAGGCACAATCTTCCTCGTCAGAGCCACCAATTTCCCCAACCATAAGCACAGCATCAGTTTCATTATCATCGTTGAACATCCTCATCACATCTAGATGCTTCAATCCGTTAATCGGATCACCTCCAATACCGATACAGGTTGACTGCCCCAAACCTTGCTCCATTAATTGAGCAACTGCTTCGTAAGTTAGCGTACCAGAGCGAGACACTACTCCGACACGACCTTTCTTGTGGATATAGCCAGGCATGATGCCAATCTTAATTTCATCTGGTGTAATGATGCCAGGACAGTTAGGTCCGATTAGCAGGGTTTTGTGTTCCTGCATCTTGTATCGAGTTCGGATCATGTCACGCACAGGAATGCCTTCAGTAATACAAATTACTAAATCAAGTTCCGCGTCCACCGCTTCATCTATTGCGGCAGCAGCAAAAGGCGGTGGTACATATATTACTGAAACTGTCGCACCCGAAGCCTGCTTTGCTTCTTTGACAGTGGCGTAAATTGGAATGCCGTCTAAGTTCTCACCTGGTTTTCTTGGATTTACCCCCGCAACAAAGCAACTCTTTCCATTTGCATAATCCACACACGCTCGAGTATGAAATTGACCAGTCTTTCCAGTAATCCCCTGAGTCATGACTCTAGTACTCTTGTTTACCAATATTGCCATAACTACACTCCTTTAGCTGCAGCTGCAGCTGTCACAGCATTCTGTGCTGCGTCATCCATGCTACTTGCTGAAATAATTTGCAAGCCTGATTCAGCCAAGATTTTCTTACCTAGATCAGCATTGGTTCCTTCAAGACGAACAATTAAAGGCATAGTTAATTTAACCTCACGGGCTGCCGCAACCACACCTCTGGCAACCACATCACACTTCATGATGCCACCAAATATGTTTACCAAAATAACTCTTAGCTTAGCATTACACAGCATTAACTTAAACGCCTCTGTCACTTTTTCAGTGGTGGCGCCACCTCCCACATCAAGAAAATTTGCTGGATTTCCTCCATAGAGCTTGATGATGTCCATGGTTGCCATTGCAAGACCTGCACCGTTAACTAAACAACCAATATTACCGTCAAGTGGGACGTATGAAAGACCATGCTTGGATGCCTCAATCTCCAGTGGATCTTCTTCATCAAGATCGCGTAAGGCTTCGATATCTGAATGTCGAAATAATGCGTTATCATCAAAACTAATTTTTGCATCTAGTGCAAGAAAATGATTGTCAATAGTAAGTATCAGCGGATTGACTTCGATTAGCAGTGCATCTGTACTATCAAATAATTGATACAATCTTTGTAGTAATGCTCGAAATTCAGATGGATTACATTGCGAAAGATTCATCATTCGAGTGATCTCATTTGCATCTTGACTAGTCAGCCCATCCATCGGATCAACAAAAACTTTATAAATTTTCTCCGGTGTCTTATCAGCTACTTCTTCAATGTTCATACCCCCTTCTGAACTTGCCATTAAGCATACGCGCTGACTACTACGATCTACTAGCATCCCAATATAAAATTCCTTCTGGATATCAGCGACCTGCTCGATAAAAATACGTCGAACGATTTGTCCCTGCTTGTCAGTCTGATGAGTAACAAGCTTCATTCCCAGAATTTCTTCTGCATATTGCTTCACTTCATTGAGAGACTTTGCAACTTTTATCCCGCCGCCTTTACCGCGCCCACCGGCATGAATCTGTGCCTTTACAACCCATGTTGATCTACCACCCAGTTTTTTGGCAGCTTCGACGGCTTCTTCAACACTAAAACAAGCGATTCCTTCTAAAATGGGAACACCAAATTTACGAAAGAGTTCCTTGGCCTGATACTCGTGTATTTTCATGTTATTCGTCTCACTATAATCCGTTTTTAAGTAACTAAATTCTGCGGCTTTCCAGCCACCCATGCCTCAATATTATCGATTAACTGATCAGCAAGTAACTGCATAGCCCCATCCGAAGCCCATGCCACATGAGGTGTTAAAATAAAATTAGGGCGGTTTACTTCGATTAGCGGATGACCGTTTTCCGGTGGTTCGGTAGCCAAGACATCAACACCAGCGCCAGCAATTAATCCTTCGTCCAACGCTTGAATCAGCGCTAATTCATTTACCAAACCACCACGTGCCGTATTAATTAACAATGAGTTACGTTTCATCATGCGTAACTCATTGATTCCGATCATATCACGAGTTGCTGGCGTCATCGGGCAATGAAGTGAGATCACGTCTGACTCTGCTAGCACATTTTCTAATGATGCAAACCTTTCTTTATCTTTCTGTAAGGATGCGTAGTCCGCAAATATTACGTGCATACCAAAACTACGCGCAATCGTGGCAGTACTCTTCCCTATTGCGCCTTTACCTATGATACCCATAGTTGAACCATACAAATCACCGATGTCATGTGTAAAAAGACAGAATTGATCAGATTTCTGCCACATACCGTTTTCAATATCCTGCCGATATGCCATTAGATTTCTACGTAGAGCCAGAACCATCATAAATACATG
>SPBV01000140.1 GCA_004525885.1 Nitrosomonadales bacterium | reverse complement strand
TGGTTCGTGATGCAGAAGTAGTGAAAGCGGGTCATGTGCTGGCAGCGTGGGATCCACACACCCGACCAATTATCACGGAATATGCCGGTCAGGTACGTTTTGAAAATCTCGAAGAGGGTGCGACAGTCGTTAAACAGATTGACGAAGTGACAGGCCTGTCTACGTTGGTGGTGATTGATCCAAAAAAACGTGGAGCGAGTCAAGCAAAGGGATTGCGCCCATTAGTGAAATTGTTGAATGAGGAAGGAGAAGAAGTGAAACGCGCTGGTGATGATCTACCAGTTAGCATTACTTTCCAAACTGGCTCGGTCCTTGTCGTGCGCGATGGACAACAAGTAAGCGTAGGCTCTGTTCTAGCGCGAATTCCACAGGAAAGCTCAAAAACGCGTGATATCACCGGTGGTTTGCCTCGTGTAGCAGAATTATTTGAGGCTCGTTCTCCTAAAGATGCTGGCGTGCTAGCAGAAGTTACTGGTGTTGTATCATTTGGCAAGGACACTAAGGGCAAGCAACGCTTAGTAATCACTGATCTTGATGGCGTTGCATATGAGTTCTTGATTCCTAAAGAAAAGCATGTGACGGCGCATGATGGTCAGGTAGTAAATAAGGGGGAGAGTATTGTCGATGGCCCTGCCGATCCACATGATATTTTGCGCTTGTTGGGCGTGGAAGCGTTAGCACGCTATATTACTGATGAAGTGCAAGATGTTTATCGCTTGCAAGGTGTAAAGATCAACGACAAGCATATTGAAGTAATCGTGCGTCAAATGTTACGCCGGGTACAGATTGTTGATGCTGGAGATACACTATTCATATTAGGTGAGCAAGTGGAACGTGCTGATTTGCTAACAGAAAATGAGAGGGTGGAGGCCGAAGGTAAAAAGCCAGCGGAGTACGAGTTCATGCTTCTAGGTATTACTAAGGCTTCACTTTCTACAGATTCATTTATTTCAGCTGCTTCTTTTCAAGAGACTACGCGTGTGCTTACAGAAGCAGCTATCATGGGTAAAAGAGATAACTTACGTGGGCTTAAGGAGAACGTAATTGTCGGACGGCTTATTCCAGCTGGTACTGGCTTAGCTTTTCACAATATACGAAAAAGGAAGAGGCTCGGGCTTGACGGTGGAGTAGGTGATAGTTTTCTGAGAAAAGAGGATAAAGGAGAATCTCAAAATAGTGAACATACAATCTAGGTGAGTTGGCGTGGCACTCCAAAAATTTGGAGGCCTTGTTTTTTCCAAGATGGACTGAAAAATTTATTGGTTAGTCAACCTTGGAATGCAAGGATTTGGTTGTGATGTGATAGCTTTCTCACCAAAAAAGTACTTGTAAAGAGTTGGCTATTTAGAAAAAAATAATAGCAACATCTTTATTAAGAGCCATGTCAAGTCGATTTTTACCAGAGAGTTAATATTTGGTTTTCGTGCTCATGTGGGTTGGTGAGGTTACAAATAGTGACCGCATGAGAGAAGTATATTCAAGTAAATTCAGTGGATTCCTGCCGCTTACGCTCTCCTGAGTAGTAAATATCCTGACAAACGCAGTTATACCCCCTTGTTTACAGACGTTTTTTCGTATGTCACAAGGGTGTAACATTCCCATCGTAATATTCAATTTGTTTGGCTCCGCTCTAAATAGGTATTTATTCGTGACACCGCCACAGTTACCTGCTGAAACCACAACGCAACCAAAAACACTCGGGTATAGCCATCGTCGTCATTTGTACGAGCGCTTAATTGAGACGTTGCTGTTTCTGATGGCATTTGCATCGGTAGTAATTACGCTATCAATTGTGGTTATGTTAGTAAAAGAGTCGTATGTATTTTTCCAGCATGTTCCGCTTTGGGATTTTCTTACTGATACTCAATGGACGCCACTATTTGATAATGCACACTATGGCATACTTCCACTAATATCAGGAACTCTTGTAAGCTCTGCAGTTGCGCTATCAGTAGCGATCCCTCTCGGAACCATAATCGCTATATATCTTTCTGAATTCGCACCTTTTATTGTACGTGAGATAGCTAAGCCGTTCCTTGAGCTGCTAGGTGGTGTGCCGACCGTCGTATATGGTTATTTCGCATTATTGTTTGTCACGCCACTATTGCAAAAAATATTCCCAGAACTTCCTGGTTTTAGCCTGCTCTCTGCCGGGCTGGTGATGGGTATTATGATTATTCCCTATGTATCCTCCATGGCTGAAGATGCAATGCGCGCGGTACCGATGAATTTACGTGAGGGTTCCTATGCAATGGGCGCAACGCGGCTCCATACTGCTATTCGGGTGGTGGCACCAGCAGCTTTTTCAGGTATTGCCGCGTCATATATTCTTGGTATTTCCCGTGCGGTTGGGGAAACCATGGTAGTAGCAATAGCGGCTGGTATGCAACCCAATCTTACTTGGGACCCAATGGAACCAGCTGCCACTATTACCGCCTACATCGTGCAGGTAAGCTTAGGAGATTTGCCGCACGGCAGCATCGGTTATCAGACCATTTTTGCCGCTGGACTTACGTTGTTTCTGATAACTATCATGTTTAACATTATTGGTCATATCGTTAGCAGACGATATCGTGAAGTGTATTAATCTTGACTCAGCTATATAACATAGAAAAAGTATTTTCTTAATATTAGACGATTGTACAATGACATGAGATATCCTATATTAAGCACTTTGATAAGCATATCTTATCGCATATTACCGGACCAAGTTTGATGCAAGACTCTAAGAAAGCTCAAGAGATTCGTATCATTATTGCCCGTCATAAACGTTATGACTTGCTGTTTATAATTATTGGTGTGTTTGCGTTGATGATTGCAGTGCTTACATTTATAGCGCTGTTTACTCATATGCTTATCGATGGAATGCCACGTTTAACATGGGATTTCTTTACTTCGTTTCCATCACGGCACTCAGGATTGGCTGGAATACTTTCAGCTTGGGTTGGTACAACTTTAGTGATGCTAGTGACAGCTCTCGCAGCCGTGCCAATAGGAATTGGAGCGGGCGTTTATCTGGAAGAGTATGCACCCAAAACTATCATTACGCAGATAATAGAAATAAATATCACCAATTTAGCTGGAATACCATCAATCATTTACGGTCTACTGGCGCTAGGCGTATTCGTTTACCAGTTTGGGTTTGGCCAGAGTATTCTATCGGCAGGATTAGCGCTGGCGTTGCTGATTCTTCCAATAGTGATTGTCACCACCCGTGAGGCGATACGCGCCATTCCTGTAGCCATTCGTGAGGGCGCTTATGCCCTTGGTGCGAGCAAGTGGCAAACTGTTTCCGATCACCTTCTTCCTTACTCTGCAGCTGGTATTATGACTGGCGTTATTATCGGGCTAGCTCGTGCGATTGGCGAAACTGCCCCTATCATCACTATAGGTGCGTTAACGTTCATTGCTTTTCTTCCGCCAGCTCCAATCAAGGCCGAGTTTCCTTTTCTGTCATTTGAGTGGTTGATGGCGCCCTTTACCGTGATGCCGATCCAGATGTTTAACTGGGTGTCGCGGCCACAAGAGGATTTTCAATTCAATGCGGCAGCAGCGGGGTTAGTGCTGGTTGTGATGACTCTCGCCATGAACGCATTGGCTATCTACGTGCGTTATAACATGCGTAAAAATATCAAATGGTAGAGGGGAAAATTATGGGAGCCTTAGCTGCCCAAGGAAATGAGAATTCTAAAATTGAAGTTGAACAACTACATCACACTCAGGATAACGCTGCTAAAAGTGCTATTTTGACCGGGTGCAAATCTGAAATCAGAGATCTTGACTTTTTCTATGGCGATTTCCATGCACTTAAGAACGTTAATATGTTACTGCATGAGAGGCAGGTAACTGCTCTAATTGGCCCATCTGGATGTGGAAAATCTACATTATTACGGTGTTTTAATCGTATGCACGATCTTTACCCTGGTACCCGGTATGTCGGCGATATAATCTTGCACCCTGATAACGTCAATATACTTTCTCGTAACGTGGATCCAATTGAGGTACGTATGCGTATCAGCATGGTGTTTCAAAAACCGAATCCATTTCCCAAATCTATTTATGAGAATGTTGCCTATGGTCTGCGTGTGCGGGGGGTAAGGCAGCGTGCAATATTAGATGAGAAAGTTGAAGAAGCCTTGCGTGGTGCAGCGCTTTGGGAAGAAGTGAAGGACCGTATGAATACTCGTGCCTTTGAGCTTTCCGGTGGGCAGCAACAACGCTTATGCATTGCGCGTGCGCTTGCCACTGATCCAGAAATCTTGTTATTCGATGAACCTACTTCAGCGCTTGACCCGATTGCCACAGCCAGCATCGAAGAACTTATTGCCGACCTTAAAAAGAAGGTTACCATACTTATTGTCACCCACAGTATGCAACAGGCAGCAAGAGTATCTGATTATACTGCTTATATGTATCTGGGCGAGTTAATTGAGTTTGGTGTTACGGATACTGTATTTATCAAACCCAAGAATAAAATGACTGAAGACTATATTACTGGACGTGTTGGGTAAGTTATAACACGCAAAATTAGGAAGGATGTTTAGCAGCGGGCATAGGGCTTATACTGACCCTTGATAGTTGCTGTCGTGTTCTAGATGAAGTGTGACCCTCCTCCTTTTAGTACAAAGTTAAATAAAGCGCCTACGCATCAGTCAATTTTCTCTTTCTAATTTGCTATATCTAGTTTTCCATGATTGACCCAATATCTATTCGCAGGTACCATTCTAGGTTTTTGAGGAAGAACAGCTATGCGCATGAAACTAGTTGCGGGCAACTGGAAAATGCATGGCGAGATTGAGCAAAATCGAGAGCTGCTGAACATGATTGTTTCAGGGACAACGGGGATGGAGAGGGCGACCTGTGCAGTATGTGTACCTTATCCGTATTTATCTCAAGTACAGTCATTGTTAAAAAACACCCATATTTCTTGGGGCGCTCAAAATATTAGTCAGCATGATAAGGGGGCTTACACTGGCGAGGTCTCAGCAATTATGCTGAATGATTTTTGTTGCCG
>SPBV01000286.1 GCA_004525885.1 Nitrosomonadales bacterium | reverse complement strand
GGTAGGTACAAGTAAAATGATAACACAATCACAAGACTTGCAACTATCAATGGTATAAATATCCACAAATCCCATAATTCTGATGGAACCGTCTCTGATTGAAAGATCTCACGAACCTTGGCAGGGGTGGCTTCGTAAAATGAATCGTCTTTTGATCGCTTAATAGCTTCACGCTTTGCTTGACTGATCTCGACTGGTGTCATTTCAACGGGAGGTGAAGTACATTTGAGCAGAATCATACCACCAAGGCCTGTTGTTCGTCCAACAGAAAAAAGGGAGTCGGTCTGACCTCCCGCGCTATTGAAGGGGTACATGGCTAATTTGAAGTAACCTTTGTTTCCCACGTCGCGTCCGTATGAATTGCGACAATGCCAGAACGGGACGTCTCCAAACTGACCGTCGGCGTGTTCAATGTTCATTGCAACACCCCATCCCATAACCGAGACGGCGTGAAAGCCTTTGATTGTACCTGCCATTGTGTTCCAGGACATTGATGACATATCGGGGGTATAATTGCCATTTTCAAAGTATACACCTCCATTGATTTCGCTCCCGTATACGAGATACTTGTCGAAATTGGAATATATGGCAAATGATCCAATGACTGGACCATATGCCAGTATGTGCTGTTTAACCATAGTTTTGTATACATTTCGAAATTGGCCTCCGTTGTGAATCGATTCTCCAGGGGCGTCGAATTTGTAACTGTACTTGTGGCTCTTGTTGAAGTAACATCCACATGTTTTTGGCACGTTTTCATTAAGGCGGTCAAGATGACCGACTGTAAACTCGTCTTTTCCATTCCTGTTTGTGCACAACTTCTTATCCTCGGCGCACCAGGAATAGTCGATACATGTCTGATCCATTGCCCCCGAGCGAGATAGTTGTATTGAGATTCTTGCTGGGTTGCCGCCGTTGCATGGAGTGCTACCACCAAAGCAAGCCATAATGGATGTGGCTGATACATTAGGGGCCCATGTTGCAGCTCCTGACACGACGTGGCAATCGGAGAGAATCTGTGCAAGCGTGACGGCGTAGCATGAACCACATAAGTATTGGTCTCTCACTTCGTCTATCATGCTTTTCATCTGACCAACCTCAAATGAATCTTCATTAGTTTGTATCCCCCATGAGAAGGTGTCTGGTATCGCACTCACGGCATTCCTAAACATGATTGAACGAGGATTGACAAGTACCTGTGGTATCGTAGCCTCCTTGATGAAAGCGAGGTTGCGAATGTCTGAATTGTGCGGAGGTATGATGATAGTTTTCTGTTCATTATCATGTCCAGGGTTGGTGGATCGATTCACTCGAACTTTGATCCCGTCCACCGTTGAATCCCGTCGAATTCGTTCATATTCGTCCATTTTAGATTTCATAAATAATCTAGCGGAGCCCGGCCGATCCTATGATCGGCTAAGCGGAGCCCGGCCGATCCTATGATCGGCTAACAAAAAATAATTATTAATATAAAAATGAACGGAGACGTGAGCAGCAGTGATCTAGACGAGGTCGATTATAAATTGCTATGGAGATTGCGCCACGCCAAGAGAAAGATAATAGCTAAAGACGTATTGTTCCAAAGATTTTTGGTAGGTATTTCCCCGGTGTTAGCGAAAGCATTTGACGTTAGAAAGATTGACGTCGATGATGTCCTTACCGATGTTTATGGCACGCTTAATAGTGTGGAAAAACGAGCCATGACTGCATTAATAACATGGCCAGGTAATAAAGCATACTGGGACTTTGTGAAGATTGTTACCGTGCCGTTAAGTAGGGCGTTTATCATGGATAGAATAGACATCAGAAAAGGTCTTGATGTTTACTTTGAAGGACTTCCAAAGTCCAAAAGCGAGGCTGACTGTGACATGTGGCGAAAGGGGTTGAGCCCGAGAACAGGCCGTGCATATTCGAGGACCCAAAAAACATATAGCACGTATGCCAATATGAGTGGTAAGTGCGAACCATGTGATACATTTAAAGCCTGGCCGACGTCCAATCCACGAACAGGTAGAAAAATCTCCCAGAGAGGCAAAATCTACAAGGATCTTGTCCGTGAATGCGGTTCTCCTAGACGCCTCGGTCGCTCCGCAAGCAAGTCCCGACGCAAGTCCCGAAGCCGAAGCAAGTCCATGCCTCGTTCCCGTTCCCGTGGTCGCGCTTTCTTTAGTGCTCGTTCTAGTGACCTTCCTAAGTTGCCCAAGTATTTGTGGTGCCACGCCATTTGTGAACTAGGTTCTGGAACTCGACCAGATTCGTTGACCATCATTGACCCACGATGGGAGCCACGAAAAGCCTCGTTTGATTAGCATCGGATGCCATCTCAAAAATAATTTGTGAGCTGCCGCCCGCCGATCAGAGATCGGCCCCGATGAAATAAACCTAAAACAACCCAAAACTTTCCTTGTATTTCAAAATGGATGATTTGGTAAAACCTATTGGATATCTTGAACGATCCGATTTCTCAGATTCTGGTGATTTAATTGGAAAGCTTGGAAACAAACCCGTCCTTGTAATGATTCAGGGAAGCTACTGTGGTGGATGTAAAACCGCCAAACCAGCCTTCCAAGGACTAGCGG
>SPBV01000320.1 GCA_004525885.1 Nitrosomonadales bacterium | reverse complement strand
TTTGCTAACTTG
The DNA here is from genome assembly GCA_004525885.1 of Nitrosomonadales bacterium. Classification (GTDB taxonomy): domain Bacteria; phylum Pseudomonadota; class Gammaproteobacteria; order Burkholderiales; family Nitrosomonadaceae; genus BJGV01. Next base: position 2,206 of record SPBV01000320.1, on the reverse strand, counting down.
GTTAATCGGTGGATAGAGAATGAAGAAAAAAATTGGAGTCCTTTTAGGGTCGACTAACAGTAGTTGGTATTTGTATGAAACTATCAAGGCGTTATCAGATAGCGGGAAGGTAGATATCGTATACATTGTTAACAGTCCTGTAGTCTCGCTATCTCGTTGGAGGAAGGTACGAAGAATTGGTGTAAGAGGCTTATTGGAGAAATTACTATTCAAGTGCATTAAAGTAACCGAGGAGATAGTATTATCTAAAAGGGACAGGAATGTTGATATAAGCAGAAAAACTTTTGATCTCTCAAAGTTTTCCGACATACCAATTGTATCTATACCTCCCGAGTTCTCACCATCTGGCCTTGTTGTCAGATATTCAGATACTTGTGTTGACAGGCTTTTAAATCTTGGGCTGGACATTATTATAAGGGGTAACGCGCCAGGTATATTTAGAGGTAATATCCTAAGCGCATCAAGGCAGGGAATTTTATCATTCCATCATGGTGATAATCGTTGGAATCGAGGCGGTCCTCCCGGTTTTTGGGAGGTTTATCTTCGAAAATCGAGTACAGGCTTCGTAATACAAATTCTCAGTGAAGAGCTTGATGGCGGCCGTGTTCTCTTCAGGGGTAACGTGGCGACCAAGAGAACTTTTACACAAAATAAAGCCGCTCTATATGCAGAATCAAACCCAGAATTGACCCGGATACTACTTAATTATGCTGAGACCGGAAATCTCCCCACCCAGGAGGCTGAAATTCCGTACGGAGGAGGTCTTTTAGTATCGCCTAATGCTAAGCAAGCCATCTCTTATTTATTCAGAACAATTTCATTACACCTTCGGGTGGCATGGATTCGCCTCGTCCTAAAACAGAAAGATCGCTGGGGGGTGGCTTTTATTCATTCTCACTGGGAAAGCGCCTCACTTCGAAATGGTATTGAGATTGCAAATCCTCCGAATCGATTCTTGGCGGATCCTTTTGTTTTCAGCAAGAACGGGAGGACAATATGCTTTGTGGAAGATTACTGTTTTTTGAAAAAACGAGGGTTAATATCAGCGATTGAGTTATTCGAAAATGGCAATTACACCAATCTGGGCCCAGTGATCGAAGAACCTTTTCACATGTCCTTTCCATATATCTTTGAGTTCCAGTCCGAGCTATATATGATTCCAGAGACAGAAGAAGCTGAAAGCGTCCGGCTATACCGTTGTGTCGATTTTCCAGAAAAATGGGAATATCAATATGATCTCCTAAATGGCATTAAGGCTGTAGATACTATGGTTTTCGAGCGAGAGGGAAAATGGTGGCTACTTACTAACACCAAGAATGGACCTCACATGCGACATGGCTCAATTCTCTCCGCATATAGCAGCGACAGTCCTGTCAGCCAAAATTGGACGGCTCATCAGCAAAACCCTTTGGTGTTCAATAGTGAGGTTGGACGTAATGGAGGTATTCTAAAAATGGAGGAAGGATCCATGGTTCGCGTGAGACAAAAGCAGGGGTTCGCCTACTATGGCAAATCGCTATCACTTGCTCGTATCGATATTCTGAATGATTCTGAGTTTAAAGAAACTACGATCGCCGAAGTGACTGCAAACTTCTTTCGAGACTTGGACGGGAATCATCATGTGCATTGTCATGATCATTATACTGTTTATGATTACTGTAGATCTCAGAGAGTTACCTAAAAAATTTAGATCTGATTAAAAGACGGCCAGGTTTTCTGAGCAATTAACAAACGCTTTACCGGTGCGAAAGCAGAAGTCGCCGATCACATCAGCCAAGTAGCGAGGGCGAGAATGTGATCGGGTGCCGTCAGTCAGCTCAAATGTGGATTACTACAATTAGCTGAAAAATCGACTACGAATAATCAAATCTAGCGTCAACCACACATACCCTCTGGGAGTACTCTTCCGGAGAGGTGTGATCTCCCTGGCTTTTTTCTCGCTTACGATTGGCGCCCGGGCGTGGCGATCATCATGAGCTGGCTGTCCATCTTCAAAAGATGGGCAAAGTTTGCCGCCAGACGTATTAAATTTGATTCAAGCGGCTGCACGTAGCCAAAAACGTCATCATTGATGCCGATTGCGGTCAAATCCAGCATCTTCAAACCAGCGTGCTCGGTGAGAAATTTCAGCGTGCCCTTATCGTAAGCAATGTTGTGCCATTCGCCGTCGATGGAATACGCCATTTCCCTCCGGTTGCCAAGGGTC
>SPBV01000197.1 GCA_004525885.1 Nitrosomonadales bacterium | reverse complement strand
ATATTTCGACCAAGCTGAAATAACGGCAGTTGATTAGCGAGCATAAAAATAGGCACACGCAATTGTTGAAATTCTTGCATAAATCTGTCGGCTTTCTTTGAAATTAACTTCATTCTTTCATCTTCTTTGTTACTAGACATTTTGGCAATACGCTGCAAGCCATCAATGACTATTCTGCTGCCAAGGCTATGAGAAATAAATGCATAATGACTCTTCTGCATAACTTCAACTGATTCTACCAATTCTGCTACTCCACATGCCTGTTTTCCAGTTACGGGCAAGTCATCCCATTCTTTAGAAACCATCCAGCAAAATCCCTGGCTAAAGGAAATTAGTATGTCCTGCCGCTGCTCTCCCACATAAAGCATCTGGTCAGGAATAAAATCATTAGTAACTCTTTTTATCTTTTCGTTTACGAAAGCTCTATGAAAAGAATAGTCACCTGACATATCGTAAGCTAGTATTTTCTTCCGAGCGTCATTTATTATCGACCAGGTCAGTTCGTAAAATAGTAGCTCATGACTTTTATCTTCATTGGTTAATCGTCTGATTCTGAGATTGCCAAGTTCTTTAGTGGTATCAACAGGATCAGTCAGGGCGATATTTTTTGTGATTTCGCTGACATGATTTAACCCCATTTCATTTGCCAACCTATCCAGGAGCTGAGACGAATAACCCGGTTCGTGCTTAGCCACACCATGCACCATCATCACTTTTGTCGTTTTAGTAGAATCTTCTATCAGGGGATATAATCCTGAGAACGGTTTGCCTTCGATTTGGCAGAGAAGAGAATCGCTAGATCTTGAACATCCGCTTAGAATGGTTACGCAACCAATCAGAATGAATAACCGTATTAACTTCAAAATGACTCTCCTAATTAACCATATAGTAATCTAATAGTTCGCAGGTAGTTTTGTTGTTTATCACTGTCGTTTCGACGGACACCACTTCCGCCACTCAAACGTAGTAACTTAATGATAGCTAATGTTACTTTGATGTACAAAAACTAAATTTTCTCTGTCCAGCAATATAAACCGAAATTGAGTGAGATCATTAACTAATTTTTTATCGCAACAAAATCAATTGTGGTGTTGTATCGCTTCCTATGTAGATAAATCCATCCTGGCTAAATTGTTTTACTAGTAGCTTGGTAGACTCAATGGAAATTCCAAAAACTAGCAGACTTGGCTCACTAGGCCATAGACCTGATGGATCAATGCTTTCCCCCTTCAGATAAGAAAGATCACGAGACTCTATTTCTACAATTAGTTTCTGCTCAGCAATGTGATTTATATTGTCAGAGGTTTTCTTACCAGATGGGTTCCATGCTGTGATGAATGCTGCTTGATCCTCTTTATTGACTTGAAACCACCGAGCAAGCTCAGGGCTTGGTCTATCGACATTCAAAAAAAACTTCTCAACAGCATTCACCTGGTAGTCAGTCAGAAGGTAAGCATCGATAGTTGCAGTAGGAATGGATGTTTCAAAAATTGTAAAATCTCCTGAATTAATTATAATTCATGCCAGACAGAGAGCAGAATTGGAATTCCTCAATCAATAAGACGGACACAAATTAAATATTAATATTATTGGTAGCGCAATGATGTCTGGCGCGCTTATAGAATAGGATGGAGAATTACTAAAACATCTGGCTAAAAAGTAGCCTAGTTTGGTTTATATCCTACTGCTTTTGAAATCAGATTTTCTTTGGCTTGGTTATGAAGTTTCTAATATCATTTATAACGTCACCTAGGATGCTATCCTTATCCTCGGATACAAAAGCCGCTTGTGTTATACTTTCTATATTCTCTACTGCCTTTCGGACACGAGGTAAAATTTTATCTTTATCTTCATCCATACACCAAAAGACTGCTTCGTAACTGCGCATCTCTTCCAAATGTTTTTTGAAATCCACGGATACCATTTCAACACGCCCTTGTTTTTGCCAATAGTTATTACCAAGCATACGCGCTGCTAAAAGAATTTCACAAATGATCTTATTAAGCTCTTCAAATGGCTCTGCGGCAGAAGTGCCAAATGCTGCCATTACACGATAACGCATGGAGTGAATCTGAGCGAATAGCTTCTCTCTCTTTTTGTGCCTCTCAAACACAATATAAGCCCGATCTAGAATTCTAGATTCTTCCTCAAGTTCATTACTATTACGTTTACGAATGCTGCCTTCACCCTCAAACGAATGAAGACTGCGAATTTGTCTAATAACGTCCTCTGCCTCATAGAACAAGGCAAGAACAGATTCGGCAAGCTCAATGCGGCGTTTACCAATAAACTCTCTTTTCCATGCAGATACACCAGCTATAAAAGCAAGAGCGGCAATTAAAATTGAGATTGAACTTATGAAATCAAGCATTGCAACTCTCCAAGGTTATGAAGCATAGCGCATTATAAAGCTTAATTGGGTGTAAGCGCTACTATTTTGGAAGCACAAGAAACAAGAGTGGGGGGAAATAGACAATAGTGGTAATAAGTACCGCTATTGTGAATGAAAGACACTGCAATAGTGGGAGTAAGTATTACTATAAATGTATTTATTACTATTACAGTGGGTACATGACCTACTGAAGCTCAGTTAAATATGAATTTAGAGAGAAGAAACATATACCACTATTATTAGAATAGGTATCAATATGGTGGAGGTACACCTAGTATTGGATTAACCTACCCCCTATCCATATAGTACCCACCTCTCTTTCATTTCCCCAATTTTAGAGAAAAATCTCTCTAAAAAGAAAAACTCTGAATGTCCTCTTTTGGTACAAAGCAGACATTCGGGTCTATAGAAACCAATAAATATTTTAGTTGCTATTGTATCCTCCAATTTTACTTCCAAGCTTCTCCTTCCATAGACTCTCCTTTGTAATAGCATCTTCTGCTGTACTTGAATTTGGAAGTATCTCTAGAATTGAAAACTGGAAACTCTCTTCAATACCCGGATTATTATTAATAATATCAACTAGTTGATCGTTCCCACCGTGTTTAGTCGAAACGTAATTTGACCAGCGTCCCCATATCCCATTTTTGCCATAGGCAGAACCAACGTAAAGGCGCCCATTTTTTGTATTAGATATACAATAGATTCCGTTAACTGCTTTCAATGCATTAACCCATGTGTAATTGCCCGTTGGGTTTTCAGTCATACGCAGAAGTTCACTCCATGAAACAATAGTCTGATCATAACTAGCGAACTCTCGTACGTGTGCTTTTGGAAAAAGTGAAATTACCTCTTTATCTTTTTTTTGTATCCATGTAACAGTTGATTTACCCCACTCAATTACGAGTCGCTCAGATAAATCATCAAATTCTTTCACATGGACCAATTTATGGTAAACATTTGTCTTCAGGTTCCAACCAAATCTTTTAATTTTCCTAATTTCTGACAATGGGGCATCTATACCTATTTTATCGCTAACCACTTGCCACACACCAAGGAATAAGGCTTGAGTACCATAATAAGGTGCAAACACGGCAATATACTTACTCCCTCGAAAATTGCGACCAGATCTATGACTTTGAAATGACTGATAGGTTTCAAGAAAGCCTTTATCGCTCTGAAATGTTTCTAAAGGATTTAGCTCTTTATAACCATGTCTGACGAATTTAAATTCGTCTGAACTGAAGCCGTACATTTTTATTATTTGGTTCAAGGTCATATTTATACGTAATAATCCAATTATTCGTTTGAATACTATTCCTCACTTAGTCCATGCATTATATAAAACTTTCACCTGTTTCATCATTAGCTTAATTGCCTCTCCGGTCTTTACTATTAGTAAATGTCCACTTTGTGCGGTGACTTCAATTGGTCGATGCAACACTTTAATCTT
>SPBV01000028.1 GCA_004525885.1 Nitrosomonadales bacterium | reverse complement strand
CTGTATGCGCCACGCAACACAAGGACACCTTGCCTCATACTTACATAGTGGAAAAATTGGTGTAATAATTGATTACATAGGTAGTGACGAGGTGCTAGGTAAAGACTTAGCCATGCATATTGCAGCCAGTAAACCAATATGTGTTTCAAGGGAACAGGTCTCAGCAGATTTATTAGCACGTGAACGCCAAATTTATACAGCACAAGCAGCGGAAAGCGGAAAATCTGAAGACATCGTGGCAAAAATGGTAGATGGGCGCATTGCTAAATATCTTGCTGAAATAACACTACTAGGTCAACCTTTTGTCAAGAATCCTGACCAAACAGTAGAAAAGCTGCTTATGACAAAATCTGCCACGATCAACGATTTCACAATATTTAGCGTTGGCGAAGGTCTAGAGAAGAAATCTAGTGATTTTGCTGCCGAAGTAATGTCACAAATTAATCAAGCATTAGAAAATAATTTACCACAGCATAATTAAATATTTTTGGCATCTGTTCATAACAACTATGACCTATAAACGTGTCCTGTTAAAGCTGTCAGGTGAAGCTCTGATGGGCGATGACAATTACGGTATTAATCGCGCTGTGATTGAACGTGTTGTTTCAGAAATTGCCGAGGTCACCAAACTCAATATTGAGATGGCTGTTGTGATTGGCGGCGGCAATATTTTCCGCGGCATGACATCATCGGATAACAATCAAATAGATCGCGCAACTGCCGACTATATGGGAATGCTAGCAACCGTCATGAATGCCTTGGCGTTACAGGATGTAATGCGACACAGGGGACTTGAAAGCCGTGTGCAATCAGCACTACGTATTGATCAAGTTGTAGAACCTTATATTCGTGGAAAGGCAATGCGTTATCTAGGGGAAGGCAAGGTAGTTATTTTCGCTGCTGGTACCGGGAACCCATTCTTTACTACTGACACTGCTGCCGCATTACGTGGTTTAGAAATGAATGTAGATATCGTTCTCAAGGGAACCAAGGTTGATGGCGTATATTCTAGCGACCCAAAAACCAATCCAGATGCCAAGCGTTATCAGAATTTATCATTTGATGAAGCCATCACTAAGAATTTGAGAGTAATGGACGCTACAGCACTAACCTTGTGTCGTGACCAAAAGTTACCTCTTAATGTTTTCAGTATTTTTAAGATTGGTGCACTAAAACGAGTAGTTATAGGCGAAGATGAAGGTACGCTAATTCGAGTTTGAGCTTGTATAAGTTCTTTTCAATTATATTTAGCTATGAAAAAACCAATGTATCAGGTTCTACTTTTTACTCTTAAGATATAGACTATGATCATCGATATAAAAAAATCTGCCGAACAAAAGATGCAAAAAAGCTTTGAAGCACTGAAAATTAGTTTTGGTAAGATACGAACTGGGCGGGCTCATACTGGCATTCTCGACCACATCACTGTGGATTATTACGGCGCACCCGTACCTATCAGCCAAGTGGCTAATGTAAACCTGGCTGATGCGCGCACAATTAGCGTTACACCCTGGGAAAAGAAAATGCTTAATCTGATTGAAAAAACAATCCGTGATTCAGATCTAGGTTTAAATCCTGTAACTATAGGCGAAATGATACGCGTACCTATGCCAGCTCTGACAGAGGAGCGTCGTCGTGATCTTACAAAAATAGTTAAACATGAGGCAGAAACAGCACGGGTAGCAATGCGAAATATTCGACGTGACGCCAATGCTCATTTGAAAGATTTGCTTAAAGAAAAGAAAATTGCTGAAGATGATGAACGCCGTGGCCAGGATGAAATTCAGAAACTCACTGATCACCACATCTCCGAAATAGATAAGGTATTACTAGTTAAAGAAGCTGAGTTGATGGCTGTTTAACTGTGAGACTATCCTAGTGCAACCTTGCCGTGCATCCAGCCTCTAGTTCAACCCGAGAGATTCCAAGAACTGATATGATTCCCCAACATGTCGCCATTATTATGGATGGTAACGGTCGCTGGGCAAAAGCACGTTTTTTGCCACGAGTAGCCGGTCACAAACGTGGGGTAGAAACTGTACGCACGGCTATCAAAGCTTGTATTGAGCGCGGGGTTAACTATCTTACATTGTTTGCCTTCAGCAGTGAAAATTGGCGCAGACCAACAGAAGAAATCTCGTTCCTGATGCAGCTTTTCATTACTGTTCTTGAGCAGGAAGTAGTCAAATTGCATGAGAATGGCATTCGCTTCAAGGTAATTGGAGACTTGTCAAAATTTGAACCCAAGATTATTGAATTTATTCGGAATGGTGAAGCGATGACTGCCACTAATACTCGCCTAACACTTACCATTGCGGCAAATTATGGCGGGCGCTGGGATATTATACAGGCCACACTTAAGATGTTAACGCAGAACCCAGAATTAATCAGAAATTTTGCAGAAAAAGACTTGTCCCAGTATTTTGCAATGAACTATGCGCCAGAACCAGATTTATTCATCCGCACAGGGGGGGAACAACGTATTAGTAATTTTCTGTTGTGGCACCTAGCCTACACTGAGCTTTATTTTACCAACACCTTGTGGCCAGACTTTAACGCGAACTCGCTTGATCTTGCCATTCAATCCTACCAACAACGGGAACGCCGTTTTGGCCAAACCAGCGAACAACTTCAAAAACCAAAACCCATCATAATGCAGTGAAGAAAATTTCGCCTAAGAGAATAACAATAACTATTGTGCTATCTTAATTGTATAGTTATACGCTGACTTCCTGATATTCATGCTTAAAACCCGCGTTCTTACTGCCGTGTGTGCTTTACTCCTGTTTCTGGCGGCATTATTTTATTTGTCACCAATTTTCTGGATGACACTGCTTCTTGCTTTGGCAGTAATCGGTTCATGGGAATGGAGCAAGTTGGCAAAATTCTCCTTATCTGGCTCCATCTTTTACCTTGTGCTTACAGCTTTAATTGGGGGCGAATTACTGTTTGTTTTAAGCAGAGCTTCTTTGACTAATCCTTACACTACAGAATTTATATGGCTTTACGCAGTGACTTTAGGGTTTTGGATACTAGTTGCACCATGTCTTTTGAAATTAAACCTCCCAATAAAAAATCAGACGTTACTTGTATTGATAGGCTGGTTGTTACTATTACCTACATGCCTTGCCTTGTATCAGCTACGTGCTATCGACCCGCTGCTTCTATTAGGCTTCATGATAGCTATTTGGGTATCTGATACTGCAGCGTATTTTACTGGACGAGCATTTGGTAAGCACAAACTTGCACCGACAATAAGCCCTGGAAAAACTTGGGAGGGTGTAGCGGGAGCATTAATAGCAGTTTCTATTTATGCGCTAACTTGGACTTATTTGGCGGGAGAAAAAACTCAAATTATGTTATTAGTTCCCTTGTTACTGGTGCTTGTTGTTCTGGGTATCATTGGTGACTTGTTTGAATCCTTAATGAAGCGTCAAGCTGGAGTCAAGAATAGCGGTGATATTTTACCCGGCCACGGTGGTATACTTGACCGCATAGATGCACTTACTTCAACGCTACCTGTAGCTGTTTTTGTAGTTCTCATTTTTACCGTATGAATTATGGCTGTTCGAAATATTACCATTCTTGGCTCTACCGGAAGTGTCGGAGTTAGTACACTTGATGTAGTCGCTCGCCATCCTAATCGATTTCATGTGGTCGCACTCACTGCCAACAAAAGCATTGATAAAATGCTGGAACAGTGTCGCCTCTTCCGCCCACATTATGCGGTGATGCTAGATCCAGCCAGCGCAGAAAAGCTAAGAGTAAAGATTTGCGCAACTAAAATTAATACTCAAGTCCTATGTGGGGTTGAGTCACTGGAAAAGGTAGCCTCGCTATCTGAGGTAGATATCGTAATGGCAGCTATCGTTGGTGCCGCTGGTATACGCCCTACATTTGCAGCCGCCATTGCGGGGAAATACGTTCTTCTCGCTAACAAAGAAACTCTAGTAATGGCAGGACACATCTTTATGGATGTGGTCAAAAAAAATAATGCCACGCTGCTGCCGATAGACAGTGAACACAATGCTATTTTTCAATCATTGCCCCGAGATTTTTCTGGGGATCATACGAAAGCTGGGGTACGTAGAATTCTATTAACTGCATCTGGTGGGCCATTTCGAAAAACATCACTAGCTGAGATGGAGCATGTCACGCCGGAACAAGCCTGCAATCACCCTAATTGGGTAATGGGGCGGAAAATATCTGTAGACTCCGCCACCATGATGAATAAAGGTCTAGAACTAATTGAAGCACATTGGTTATTTGATGCTGCGCCGGAACAAATCCAAGTGGTGATCCATCCACAAAGTGTAATTCACTCCATGGTTGAATATATTGATGGCTCTGTATTAGCACAACTTGGCAATCCAGACATGCGCACCCCAATTGCTCATGCCTTAGCATATCCGGAGCGAATCGAATGCGGGGTGACACCCCTTGATATTTTTAAAGTCGCACAGCTGGATTTTGAAAAACCGGATTTTACAAAGTTTCCCTGTCTAAGGCTTGCCTATAAAGCTCTTGCCGCTGGCGGCAGTGCTCCGGCAATACTTAATGCTGCAAATGAAGTAGCAGTAGAGTCATTCCTAAAGTCTAAGATACCCTTTACAGCGATTCCGTCTATGATTGAGCAAGTAATGCGGGAAATTGAGCATAAAGATATCTTCACGCTTGACGATGTGCTGGTGGCTGACAGTATGGCGCGTGAGGCTGCGTATGAAAAACTAAGTGCAACAAGTTCTTGGAAATAGTCATAATGCTGCTTTGCGGCATTACACAATGTTACATCTGTATTAATTTTATCTACAAATCTACTTGTAAATTTCTGGAGTTGCAGCTTGCCATATCACATCTGACATCAATCTAATCATTTCCACCTGATCTACTACAACTCACTAATCTAACCTATTAATAAGCGTGAAATTACATTATTTATTTTCTTTAAGAAAACTTATCAAATTAAACGAATCTAGGTTATAGAGCTAGCATGACACTTTTCTTTACAATAATTGCTTTTATCTTTGCTTTAGGTCTGCTAATCGTGTTCCACGAATTTGGTCACTATTGGGTAGCACGTATGTGTGATGTAAAGGTATTACGTTTTTCGATAGGCTTTGGTCGACCATTGATAAAAAAATATTGGGGAAAAGATCAAACTGAATGGGTCATAGCAGCTTTCCCTATTGGCGGCTATGTGAAGATGCTAGATGAACGTGAAGGTGAAGTTGCCCCTGAAGATTTAACACGATCGTTTAACCGCAAATCTGTTATACACCGCTTTGCTATCGTCTCAGCGGGACCAATTGCAAATTTTCTGCTAGCTATTCTACTTTATTGGTTACTTTTCATGCATGGAGTTAGTGGCATGAAGCCAATACTAGGGCCAATTATTCCAGAGACACCTGCTGCAATGGCTGCTTTTGAAGCAGGTGAAACTATAATAAAAATTGGAGATGAACCCGTATCTACCTGGCAAGATGCTCGTTGGATACTCCTGGCTCAGGCAATAGAAAGATCTCCCATTTTAACTGTAGAGACCCTTAACCAAGACGGTCAATTTACTTTGCGACAACTAGACTTAAGTAAAATAAATGCTGATGATTTAGATGCCGATTTTCTAAAGAAAATCGGCTTAAATGTATACCAACCAGAAATTAAACCAGTAATTGATCAAGTAATATCGAATGGTGTAGGTGAGCGCGCTGGTCTACTCACCAATGATGAGATTCTATTTGTAAACGGAGAAGAAATTGTACAGTGGAAAGATCTTGTACGACAGATACGGAATAATCCCGGAAAACTATTAGCAATGAAAATTCAGCGTCACGATACTATAGTTAGTATGAATATAACTCCCGAAACAACAACTGAAAATGGCAAACAAATTGGCAAAGTTGGTATTGGACCAAAAATCGATCACTCCCGGATTAAAGACTTATTAGTTGAAGTTAGCTACCCAGCAAGTGCTGCAATGGTGAAAGCCATAACTAAAACTTGGGAAACATCGGTATTTACATTACAAATGCTATGGAAAATGGTGATAGGAGAGGTGTCGTTAAAAAATGTAAGCGGACCCATAACAATTGCTGATTATGCTGGCAAATCAGCACAGATGGGAATTGCGTCTTATCTGGGATTCCTCGCACTTATAAGTATTAGCCTAGGGGTACTTAATTTGCTCCCTATCCCCTTATTAGATGGTGGACATTTAATGTATTATGTGATTGAAATCATTAAGGGTAGACCGCTTTCTGAAAGAGCTATGGAAATTGGACAACAAATGGGAATGATGCTGCTGTTTACTCTGATGGCTATTGCTATATATAACGACATCAATCGACTAATCTCCATTTAAAATAATGAAAATTAGGGTTCTTGTTGCGTTTGTTATTTTCTTATACTCTACGTATTTGTTGGCAGAAGAACCGTCCATAGATTTATTGGCGGAAGAAACGCCCATTTTTGAAGATACGGCAGAGAAACCTTTTATAGTTAAAAATACGGCAGAAGAAACTTTCATAGTTAAAGATATTCGAGTCGAAGGCATACAACGGACCGAAGCAGGAACAGTGTTCAGTTATCTGCCGATAAAAGTTGGCGATTCCTTAGACAAAGAAAAAGCTGCAGATGCAATCAAGGCACTATACTCTACTGGATTTTTTAAAGATGTGCGGCTAGAGTCTGAAAATGGTGTTCTGCTAGTGATAGTGGTAGAACGTCCGGCTATTGCAGAAATTAGCATTTCCGGTGTACATGAATTTGAACCAGACAAACTTAAAGATGGATTGAGACAATCGGGTCTAGCTGTCTCACGTATTTTTGATCGTTCATTGCTGGAGAAAGCTGAACAGACATTGAAGCAACAGTATATAAGTAAGGGTAGATATGCTGTTATAGTTACTACTACGATCACTCCGCTTGAACGTAATCGTGTTGGTCTCAACTTTAGTATTGACGAGGGTGAAGTTGCAAAGATCCGGAAGATAAACATCATCGGTAATAAGTCGTTTAGAGAGAGAGAACTAGTGGGTCTATTTAATCTCAGAACTCCTGGCCTTTTGACCTGGATTACTAATGATGATCAATACTCAAAACAAAAACTATCTGCCGACCTAGAAACGTTGCGCTCCCATTATCTTGATCGTGGGTACTTAGAATTTGCCATTGAATCCACCCAAGTTTCTGTAACACCTGACATGCAAAATATTTACATTACGACGAATATAATTGAGGGGCCTCAGTACAAAATTTCTGGGATCAAGTTGGCGGGTGAAATGCAAGTTCCAGAGGAAGAATTGCGTGAGCTTATTTTAATTGAAGATGGCGATGTGTTCTCACGTCAAAAACTACAAGAGTCAATTAAACTTATTACAGACCGATTAGGTAATGATGGCTACGGATTTGCTAATATAAATGCGGCGCCAGAACAGGATAAGGAGAAGCAAGAGGTAGCTTTTACCTTTTTCATTGATCCGGGTAGTAGAGTTTACGTAAGGCGTATTACTATATCTGGTAATGAGCGTACTCGTGATGAAGTAATACGACGGGAAATTCGTCAACTCGAAGGTGGTTGGTATTCAACTGCCCAAATAAATCGCTCTAAGGTACGCATAGACAAGCTACAATATTTTTCTGCCGTCAATGTAGAAACACCAGCAGTTGCTAATGCCACAGATATGATGGATGTGAATATAGATGTCAAAGAAAAACCAACTGGTAATATAATGTTTGGCTTAGGGTTTTCCCAACAAGAAGGTCTGATACTAAGCGGAAATCTTTCTCAAAATAATATCTTTGGTACCGGGAAACATGTTGCTCTCACAGCTAATACTGGAGCCGTTAGGAAAATATACTCTTTGTCATTTACTGATCCTTATTTTACTATTGATGGAATAACTGCAGGAATTGATATTTATCACCGCAGCCTTAATACTAATAACTTGAACGCCGTATCCAATATTCAATCTGCTTCAACTGGTATAAACCTTCGTTTCGGTCTCCCAGTTAATGAAACAGACTCTGTTTTTGTTGGAATTGGAGCCGAGACAACAGATCTTACTTTGTCACCATTAAGTCCCACACGTACCTTAAATTTTGTAGAGACGTTTGGAAATCCTACTTCCAATTTTCCAGCAAACATAAGTTGGCAGCGTGATGGTACAAACAGCCACATTTGGCCAACTGAGGGTATGACGCAGAGGGTATTTGGAGAAATAAGTGTGCCGATAGGAGATCTTAAATATTACAAGTTAAACTATGAAGTCCAATACTACCATCCTATTTCTAGAAACTTTACCCTTATGCTGAATTCACACTTGGGATATGGAGATGGCTATGATGGAAGAGACTTGCCTTTTTTTAAAAATTTCTTTGCCGGGGGAAACCGTACGGTACGGGGTTACCGAATAAGTTCGCTGGGCCCAAAAGATGACTCCTTAAGGGCTCTCGGTGGGAATAAGTTGGTAACGGGGAGCGTGGAACTACTATTCCCAATGCCTGGTATGCAAAATGATAGGTCTATACGGCTAGGAACGTTCCTAGATGTGGGTACGGTATTTGGTCCTGGTGGGCTCTTTCCTGAATCTGAGGGTCTACGTTATTCTGCAGGGTTCTCTGTTAGCTGGATTTCCCCAATGGGGCCTCTTAAAGTGAGTCTAGCAAAGGCTATTAATGATCAACCAGGAGACAGGTTGCAACCATTTCAATTCCAGTTTGGACAACAGTTCTAAAGATAGAAAACGCTAAAATATTACCCAAACTATCGTAAAATAAAAGAGTAATAACCTGATACAGTGTGGACAAAACATATCTTACCTAGTTTGGGTAGTAATCTACTAACTAACATTAACTGCTAAATGCGGCCCATCAACATAAATAATATTTGGGAGCTTAAGGGAGAAAAATCGTGAGTACAATGGACATCCATGAAATCTTAAAATACCTTCCCCATCGCTACCCTTTCCTACTAGTGGACCGGGTATTATCATGGGAATCTGGCAAAGAAATCGTTGCGCTTAAGAATGTTACCATTAATGAGCCTTTTTTTTCTGGTCATTTTCCACATCATCCTATTATGCCAGGTGTATTAATTATAGAAGCACTGGCACAAACCGCAGCGCTATTAACACTTAAAACATTAGATCTAAAAGTGGACGAAGACTCCGTTTATTATTTTGTTGGCATAGACCAGGCTCGCTTCAAGAAGCCGGTATATGCAGGTGACCAACTGACATTGAAAGTGGTGATATCTAGACAAATAAAAGGAGTCATAAAATATTCTGCTCGAGCAGAAGTAGATGGTCAGCTTGTTACCGAGGCTAAGTTGATGTGCACAATGAAGGGCATATAGAAGACTCTTTATACAAATAATCTTACAAGTTAATTTGTAGTCGAAACCGTTTTTTCATGCTTATATTTTTGCTTAGTGAATAAAAACGTAAATCAAATGATGTCAGATTCACAATATAACTTGATCTGTGGTGTAGATGAAGCTGGTAGAGGGCCGTTAGCAGGGCCAGTATTTGCTGCTTGCGTTGTGCTTAATTCAACTTACAAAATTGAAGGCCTATCAGACTCTAAAAAACTTAGTGAAAAGAAGCGAAATGCGCTAACACATATCATCAAGAAACGATCAATAGCTTGGGCAGTAGCTTCTGCATCAGTAGAAGAAATTGATAAATTTAATATTCTGCAAGCAAGCTTACTAGCAATGAAACGAGCAGTTGAGAGTCTGCCCTTCCCGCCCAATAAAGTACTAGTAGACGGGATACATAGCCCCCAACTGAATTTTCCAGTACAAACTATCATCAAGGGTGATAGCTTGGTACCAGAAATTTCCGCAGCCTCTATTCTTGCCAAGACAGCACGTGATGCTGAAATGTTGTCATTGCATAAACTTTTTCCGAATTATGGATTTGATCAACACAAAGGATATCCAACGAAAAAACATATAGCAGCGTTACAGATGTATGGGATATCAACAGTACACCGACGGAGTTTCTCTCCCGTACGAAAATTAATACTATGTAATCCTATTTGATAAATGAGCGCTACAAAATAGAATAAATTATAGAGAATCAGATATTATGGGTGAATTTTCTGAGCTACCGAGACAAATGATCCCGAGCAAGTCTCTATATTTAAACAACCCAAACAATAAATTGGAATAGAATGCGGATAGAAAAAAATATGGTCGTATCAATTAATTATGAATTATTAGATTCGACAGGAAAGATTATTGAGAAAACAGATTCTCCAATTAACTATTTACATGGTGGCTTCGATGGCATTTTTCCTATAGTGGAAGAGGCACTACAGAATATGGAAATAGGTAAAACATGCAGCGTACTAATGGAACCAGAAAATCACTTTGGTGAATACGATAGTGATTTAATTCGGGTAGAATCTCGTAATGCATTCCCTGATAATATAGAGATCGGGATGCAATTTGAAGGTGGAGAAGAAAATTCTAAAAATATGTTAATCTATACTGTCACTGACATTGCTGAAGATAAGGTAATCGTTGATGGCAATCATCCGCTAGCTGGCATGACCCTACATTTTGATTGTACTGTCACCGGGGCACGGCCTGCTACTGAAGAAGAACTTTCTCATGGGCATGTACACGAACCATAAAGCAATCAGAACTAACTCTTTCTGCCTCAAATGCACAAGTATAGATTTAAGAAATACGGGCGCCAATCTTACTAGCACTCACCCTCTCTCAGTTGCCTTTTTTAATATATAAAGTTTATCTAGCGCTTCTTTTGGGCTTATTTCATCTGGAATAATTTCATATAATAATGCAAGGGCCGGGTGCTGCTCCTCGGTAGCTTGTTCTTCGATAAAACCAGAAGTGTCTGCTGAAAACAAGTCCAGATTCGAACGCTCTTCCAAATTTTCTAATTTAAATCTCACCAGGTGTTCTTTTGCCGCTAGAATGGTCAACTCTGGTATGCCAGCTAACGCTGCAACCTGAAGACCATAACTCTGGTTAGCTGGCCCCTCATTAACAGCATGCAGAAAAATAATACGTTGCTTGTGCTCTATCGCATCGAAATGTACGTTGGCAACCTGACTGGACTTCTCCACAAGTCGTGATAGCTCAGAATAATGAGTGGCGAAAAGCGTATAGCTGCGATTTTTTTCTAACAAATGCTGTGCAATTGCAAAGGCTAATGCCAACCCATCAAGAGTTGAAGTTCCTCGCCCAACTTCATCCATTAGTACCAGGCTCTGCGCGGTAGCATTGTGCAGAATGTTTGCAGCTTCAGTCATCTCAACCATGAAAGTAGAACGGCCACTCGCAAGATCATCAGATGCACCTATTCGTGTAAAAATCTGATCAAGTAGACCAATACATGAGCTTTTAGCAGGAACAAAACTACCACAATGTGCAAGTAACGCGATCAAGGCAACTTGTCTCATATATGTGGATTTCCCGCCCATATTAGGACCAGTAATAACAAGCATTTGTCGCCTATCACCAAGTTTCACGTTATTCGTAATAAAATTATCTACTTGGTTTTCCACTACCGGATGGCGACCTTCCTCAATTTTAATAATATCTTCACTAGTAAAAATTGGGGCGGTGTAATTAAGTGTTAGCGCACGTTCCGCAAAAGTTGCAAGCACATCTAATTCAGCCACACTTAGCGCGACTTCTTGCAAATGGCTGACATATGGAATAAGTGTGTCTAATATTGCAGCGAATAACAATTTCTCACGTGCCAAAGAACGATCCTTTGCTGATAACGCTCTGTCTTCGAAAGTTTTCAGCTCTGGGGTAATATAACGCTCCGCATTTTTTAAAGTCTGACGTCTACTATAATCTTCAGGAATTTTCTCACTATGCGAATTAGTTACTTCGATATAAAAACCGTGTACCCGATTGTATTCAACCTTAAGATTTGGAATACCAGTACGGGTTTTCTCTCTTAATTCTAATTGCAATAGAAACTCGCCACAGTTGTTTTGTATAGCACGCAACTCATCTAACTCTATATCATAGCCATCTGCTATTACGTTGCCGTCACGCAACATTGTATTGGGCTCATCATGTAAAGCACCCTCCAGTAAGCTAAGGAGTGCAGCCTCTGGGGTCATGGCTTTTGCCAACATCGCCATATGCTCACTGGAACATTCAACAAGCGAAGAAATGATTTCAGGCAATCGTTTCAGACTATCACGTAACCCTGACAAGTCACGCGGGCGGGCTGATTGAAACGCAATACGGGCGGTTATACGTTCTATGTCAACAACGCTCTTTAAGTATCCTCTTACTACAAGATACGGG
>SPBV01000022.1 GCA_004525885.1 Nitrosomonadales bacterium | reverse complement strand
TGATGGGCTTTTAGATGTAGAATGGGATCAAGTGAGAGAATAGGGTGTTCGTGATCAAGTTCATGTGCAAACACTTCACCACTAAACGCCCAGCGAAATGCGTTAGTCAGCATGCTAATAAGCATCATAAATATAATGTAGCTTCGAAGATATTTGGCCGTCATATGAATTCAGTATTTAGCAGGATATTTTTTCCTAATATACCTGTTTTTTAATTGATATCATCATCATAGAACAGCATTGCTGAATATCACCAATTTGTCAAGGTAGTAATGGCACATATTAGAGCCTGCATTATTTAACAAAGTTGAGCATTACTGTATCATTCAATATTCTATATTTCGGCTATTTAATACATGTCATAAGCAGCATAAGTTGAGGATATCTTGGATTAGCCTTTTTAGATAGAATGCATCTAGGTGCGTGCTATAAATTTTCAGGGTCACACTTTTTAATCGATGATCAATTGGTGAGGTGACCGGTTTGGTTTGGGAAGCTGTTCAATATTTTGCAATTAACGGTCAATTAGGAAGGCAAATAATATCTAAGTCCTCGCCAGTCAGTATAGCTATTAAATATTCCATCTTAAATATGGAGCAACGCACTAACTTACCAAGCATTTAATAGCTGGTATTTGACATTAACGAAATTAAATATTAGGAGAACAAAGATGAAAATAAAATATTGGGGATTTGTTATTTTTGCAGCCCTGATTTTAACCTCAGAAACAGGTGTGTTGGCCAGCGAAGCAGTTACCGTAGATAATTTTGTGCGCGCTGAAACTGACATGACATTCAAGCGCTATGAGAGTGCTGGAGGATTCGGCAAGATGTTTCACCTACGCCAACCGACACCGATAGATAAACAAGGTGTTATTCGTATGAATCAAGATACCCTTTATTCTGTAGGGATTTTTGATTTGACGGCCCCGGTTATCATTACCAAGCCAAAAACTGACAGATGGCAGTCGATGATGCTGGTTAGCGAAGATCATTCTATCCCTCCCGCTATATATAAAGCCGGCTCCTATACGCTAACTCAAGAGGACATCGGTACGCGTTATGTGGCCGTGGTATTTCGTACGCTCGTTAATGCTAATGATGCCAATGATATCAAACTGGCAAATGCGGTTCAGGACCAGATAATGGTGCAGCAGGCGAACACCGGTTCACTTGACGTGCCGGACTGGGACGAGGAGTCTCTTTCTCAGGTTCGAGATGCTCTTAACGTACTTGCGGCAACTTTAAGTGATACATCAGGAATGCTGGGCGAGAAAGCAAAACTTAACCCTATTCATCATTTAATTGGAACAGCAATGGGCTGGGGTGGTAACCCTAAAAAGGATGCAATGTATGTCAACGTGTATCCTGAAAAAAATGATGGGAAAACTAACTATATTTTGACCGTTAAAGATATACCTGTTAATGGTTTTGCCTCTATCACGGTTTATAACAGTAAGGGATTTATGCAAAAGAACGACCTGGGTATTAACTCGCTTAATAACCTTACTGCGACGCCAAATGAAGGCGGTGGGGCCACCGTTCACTTCGGTGGTTGTGAGGATGGTCGTAAGAACTGTATTCCAATATCAGATGGTTGGAACTACATAGTGCGCCTGTATCAACCCAAAGAGGCACTTCTCGAAGGCAGTTGGAAATTCCCTGATCCAAAACCTATAAAATAAAGTGAAAATTTAAGGTCATTAAACACAAAAATTCTGTGCTATCTTGAGATAAATTGTAACAGTATGAAACAAAAGAACCGTATAAATAGCGGTTTTAAATCGTTTGGTGAGATAGCCTGATTCGGCCTAAAATGCTACTCAATATTCTGCACTTGTTCACGCATTTGCTCGATTAGAACCTTGAGTTCCATGGAAATTTTAGATATTTCAGTGTCCGTTGATTTTGAACCTAGTGTATTGGCTTCACGGTTGAGCTCTTGCATCAAAAAATCTAGACGTTTGCCAACCACCCCACCGTTGATCAGAATTCGTTCAACTTCTTTTAGATGAGTCTGTAATCGAGATAGTTCTTCGTCAACATCAATCTTGCTAGCAAACAATACTAGTTCTTGGCGAATACGATCATCGTCACAATTTATCATGGCATCACTTAGCCGAGCTGTAATTTTTTCTTGAAAGGCTGCTACCAATTTAGGAATACGAGGCGATGCCTTTATTGTTAATTGACGCATTTTTGTCAAGCGTTCAAGTAAAAGTGTTTTTAATTTTTCACCTTCTCTGGCACGTGCAGCAGTAAATTCGCCTAGAGTAGTTTGTAGCAACTCCTTACAAAGATTACACAAATCCTCAGTAGGTAATACATCAGTTTTCAGTATGTTGGGCCAGCGGAGAATGTCTGCCACTCCCAAATTATGTGCATCTGGTAAGGCGGTTCTCACAGCATGATTTAATTCCAACAATCTTTGCAGTAATTTAGTATTAAGTTGTTGCGTATCTTCACTACCTGATTGCTGGTTAAAGCTTATATAGCAGTCCACTTTCCCACGGTTTAATTGAGCAGTCAGAAGTTCGCGCATTGATGGTTCTAGCGAACGGAATTTGTCAGGGAGGCGGAATTGAATATCGAGATAGCGGTGGTTAACCGAGCGCAATTCCAAATTCAAGGCGCCCTGGGGTGATTCTTTAGTGGCTATTGCATAACCGGTCATGCTGTAGATCATGGCGAACTTACCCACTGATGAGTTCTGAATACGTTAAAATAAAAGATATGAATTTGCAGGTTCTATTATCGCAAATTATATCCACAATAGGCATACTCTCTAATTGACAGATATTTTTGATGATCTTCTCATAGATATTGTTCTATGTGGTAAAAGAAAAGATATGATTAACTGCACACCATCATAAGGGTTTATATAACTATGCGTCCTAGTAATCGCACTCCAGATCAGCTCCGTCCTGTTAAAATAACTCGTCATTACACTAAGCATGCGGAAGGCGCAGTATTGATTGAGTTTGGCGATACCAAAGTACTTTGTACTGCCAGTATAGACGAAAAAGTACCATTCTTTCTTAAGAATAAGGGGCAGGGTTGGCTAACCGCAGAATACGGTATGCTGCCATGTTCAACTGATGAGCGTATGCAGCGTGAAGCTACCAAAGGTAAGCAATCAGGGCGCACTATGGAGATTCAGCGCCTTATCGGACGCGCATTACGCTCAGTAGTAGACCTGAAGAAGCTTGGAGAGCGGACTATCCAGATTGATTGCGATGTGATTCAGGCAGACGGCGGCACTCGTACTGCCAGCATTACTGGATCGTTTGTTGCACTATATGATGCAGTGGAAAGACTATTGAGCAAACAGTTGATAGAAAGTACGCCAATACTAGATTATGTTGCTGCCGTATCAACTGGTATTTATAAGGGTATTCCAGTGCTCGATTTAGATTATTTGGAAGATTCTGCTTGTGATACCGATATGAACGTAGTTATGACCGGAAATTCTGGTTTGGTAGAAGTGCAGGGAACCGCAGAGGGTGTTTCATTTAGTCGACTGGAGTTAAATCATATGTTGGATATGGCGCAGTATGGTATAGAAGAACTAATCAAAATTCAGAAAAATGTTTTGGCAATAGTCTAAATTAGTTTGCAGAGATGAAGAAAATTGTTATCGCTAGCAACAACCCTGGAAAACTGCATGAATTCAGCCATTTGCTTAAGCCCCTAGGAATTCAGGTATTGCCTCAGTCTGCATTCGGTGTGGTTGAAGCAGAAGAGCCATACCAAACTTTCATAGAAAATGCCCTTGTGAAGGCTCGTCATGCCAGCAAATGCACTGGATTACCTGCGTTGGCAGATGATTCCGGAATTTGTGTGGATGCCCTGAATGGTGAGCCAGGTGTCTATTCTGCTCGTTATGCGGGAGAGCCTAAGTCAGATGAGCGTAACAATCAGAAGTTGATCGAGCAACTAAGAACCCAACATGATCATAGTGCCCACTATTACTGCATTATTGTGTTGGTGCGTTATGTAGGTGATCCGCAACCTCTCATAACCGATGGAAATTGGTACGGTAGGGTTATTCTAGAGCCACGAGGTACAGGTGGGTTTGGTTACGATCCCTATTTTTATCTTCCAGATTTGGATAAGACCGCAGCGGAACTCTCGATGGAACATAAAAATCTTATTAGTCATCGCGGAAAAGCTTTAGTACGTTTGGTCAAGTGTATGCGTGAAGGTACATTGGGTGATATTAGAGAGTATTCAGAATAACATAGCAGCTTGCTGTAGAAGCTAAGCAGTATTCGTTATCAGCTGGATATAAATTTATTATGGCTGCAATAATTGTTTCTTCCGATATACTTTATCCTCAATCTATTGGACTGAAAAGTCTCCCACCATTGAGTTTGTATATTCACATTCCATGGTGTGTGAAGAAATGTCCTTATTGCGACTTCAATTCACACGAAATTAATGAGGATGTCATTGCCCTGGAAGATGATTATGTAGCCGGGCTTACCCGAGACCTAGAAATTGCATTACCCCAAATTTGGGGTCGTAAAATTATCAGTATTTTCTTCGGCGGCGGGACGCCAAGCTTATTCAGTGCTCGATCCATTGATGCGATCCTAACTGCTATTAGGACACTACTACCTATGGAATCTCAAGTAGAGGTCTCGTTAGAAGCTAATCCTGGTACATTCGAAGCACAAAAATTTGCTGATTTTTATGCTGCGGGGATCAATCGTCTGTCTATTGGCATACAAAGTTTCAACCCAATACACCTACAAAGTCTTGGACGCATTCACAATGATAATGAGGCGCATCGCGCAATAGAAATCGCGCAGAAGAATTTCAATAATATTAACCTTGATTTGATGTATGCGCTTCCTAATCAGACACTTGAAGAAGCCAGCAAAGATATTGAGACCGCATGTGCTTTCGGAGTCCAACATATTTCTGCTTATCACCTTACGTTAGAACCAAATACACTCTTTCATCGTTATCCACCATCGCTGCCCGATGACGATCTATCAGCAGAGATGCAGCTGATGATTGAAGAAAAACTTGAGAGCAGTAGCTATATAAATTATGAGACCTCAGCATTTGCTCATCTCGGGTATAAATCGCAGCACAATTTGAATTATTGGTTATTCGGTGATTATCTCGGTATTGGGGCTGGTGCGCACAGTAAAATTAGTTTTGCAGACAAGATTGTGCGGCAGATGCGTTATAAGAACCCCAAGGAGTATCTTTCCAAAACAGCACTGGATACAAATGCTTCAGATATGCTATTACAAGAACAGCACGAAGTAAGTCGCGATGAAAGGCAGTTTGAGTTTATGATGAATGTCTTGCGGCTTACTGGAGGGATTGAGATAGGAATGTTTCAGGAGCGCACTGGGCTATCTATTACATGTATCCAGCAGAAACTTAATGAAGCTGAGCAGCGTGGACTAATAGTGCGTGATCAACACCATATGATGCCAACTTTAACTGGAAGGCGTTTTCTCAATGATTTATTGCAGATCTTCTTGCCAGATAAAAGTAACATATAGACGAAGTTTTTATGTTGATTTGGAATCAAACTTAGATTGCAATGGAGGCATACCTTGATCAAGCATTAGCGTGGAAAAATGCTCAGGGGAAGCATGAAGATATTAACAAAAATTTATTGATAAAATTAACCTGGAATTAGACATTTTTTCTTGAATACTAAATCCCAAACACCATGGCCTAAACGCAAGCCGCGCTGTTCAAATTTAGTCAGCGGTCGGTATTCTGGGTGTGGGGCGAAGTCCCTCGTGGTATTGGTGAGACTTGACTCATTATGCATCACTTCCAGAATTTGTTCAGCGTAGTTTTCCCAATCAGTGGCAACATGGATATAGCCACCAATTATGAGGTGCTTACACAGGAGTGATATAAATTTTGGCTGAATTAATCTGCGCTTATGATGGCGTGATTTAGGCCAAGGATCAGGAAAGAAAATGTGAACTCCATCAAGGTATCCATGCGGCATCATTTGGCCCAGCACTGCTACCGCATCATGCTGGATAATACGCAGATTAGTTAATTTAGATTCTTCAATTTGTTTCAGTAGACTACCCACTCCTGGTGTGTGTACCTCAATGGCGAGGTAGTCATTTTGCGGGTGTGCCTTAGCGATAGCAGTTGTTGCTTCTCCCATACCAGAACCAATTTCTAGATATCTTGGTGCATTTCTACCAAAAATCATTTCAAAGTTAAGCAGGTTGCTCGTAAATGGTATACCGTAATTTGAAATCAAAGTTTCATAGGCGTGGCGCTGGGAATTTGAAAGACGCCCTTGGCGAAGCACAAAGCTGCGAATAATATTATGGTGTTGTGACATTTAGGTAAAAGTAGAAAAGAAATCATGTCACTTTATTCTTACTGCTGGCAATAGTGTTGTTTATTGGTGAACTGGGATCTGCGTTATATGATGTCCGCTTTTCCATTCTTCCAGCTAAAAAGGCATCACGCCCTGCCTCTACCGCTTTTCTCATTGCAGAGGCCATTAATATAGGGTTTTTTGAAGCAGCAATTGCAGTATTCATCAATACTCCATCGCAACCAAGCTCCATAGCAATGGTTGCATCAGAAGCCGTACCCACGCCAGCATCAACAATAACTGGAACCGTCGCATTGCTAATAATGATTTGTAAATTCCATGGATTCAGGATGCCCATGCCGGAGCCAATCAGTGATGCTAACGGCATTATTGCAACGCAGCCAATATCTTCTAGTTGCTTTGCGACTATAGGATCATCCGAGGTGTATACCATTATATGAAATCCGTTCTTCACTAAAACTTTCGCAGCTTTAATGGTCTCCACAATATTAGGATAAAGTGTATTTGGATCACCTAGTACTTCCAGTTTTACCAGGCTATGGCCATCAAGTAATTCACGGGCAAGGTGTAGGGTACGTATTGCATCATCAGCCGTAAAGCAACCAGCTGTATTGGGTAGTAAGGTAAATTGTGTGGGTGGTAGTAAGTCTAATAGGTTCGGTTCGTCGGTACTTTGACCAATATTGGTACGGCGGACAGCAATAGTGATAATTTGTGCGCTGCTGGCATCAATTGCTTCACGTGTTTGGGCAAAATCTTTATATTTACCTGTGCCAACTAGAAGCCGTGAGGAATATGCTTTGTCGTGGATAATGAGATTGTCCATGTAGTCCTATGAGTCATTTTTTGCAGTGCGCAATAGCACTTGTTGTAAGGGAAACTACCCTCCTCCTACCGCAACCACAATTTCAAGTTGGTCTCCATCCGTCAAAGTTTGCTCTCCAAATTCGCTACGAGGAACAATTTGACCATTGCGCTCAATGGCAATACGTTTGTTCTTTAGTGCCATGCTTTCCAACAGCTGAGCCACGCTCAATGTGGTATCAAAGTGTTGTAGCTGACCGTTGATGATGAGTTGTATCATTTTAAAGAGCGTCCGAGATTGGTTAAAACTGGGAACTTAAAACTATATTTATTCTAGCACGCAGGCGTGGCTCAATGGTAGAGTAGAAGCTTACCAAGCCTATGATGAGGCTTCGATTTCCTTATCCCCGTTTTAATATTTCGATTATGGACAGGCATTTCAAACATATGCTAGCCCACTTAAATTTCGAGAGAAACAGGATTTCTCCTAAATTTTGTTCAATGCACAGGATTTAAATTTTTCTTTCCAACTAATCCGTTGGCAAAGAGTCCATGGTCGGCACCAACTTCCTTGGCAAAATACACGTGATCCGTATGCCATCTGGCTATCTGAAATCATGTTACAGCAAACTAGGGTTACTACTGTCATTCCATATTACGTACGGTTTCTGCGATACTTTCCCAATGTCAAAAGTCTTTCATTGGCATCCCTTGACGAGGTTCTAGCTTTATGGAGCGGTTTAGGCTATTACTCACGCGGAAGAAATTTGCACAAAGCAGCACGCTTAATCGTAAGCATTCATCAGAGTAAATTCCCTCAAGAAATCAGTATCATAAAACAACTCCCCGGCATAGGACCCTCTACTGCTGCTGCAATACTAGTTTTTTCTTATGGAAAACGTTACGCAATATTAGATGGTAATGTTAAGCGTATTCTTGCGCGTTATTTTGGTGTGAAGGGTTATCCTGGAGAGAGGAAGACAGAGGCATTACTATGGAAGAAAGCTGAGGAGTTGTTACCAAAAAATAATGTCAAAGGCAATATTGAAGCATACTCTCAGGGATTGATGGACCTTGGTGCAACCATTTGTACGCGTACTAAGCCAAAGTGTGCTGTATGTCCAATACATCTGAAATGTGTTGCATTTCAGGAAAATAGAGTAGATAAATTTCCCATCCCTAGGCCTCGTAAATCCTTGTTGGTAAAGGAGGCGGTGATGTTAATGATAATTAGGCGGGGGATGGTTTTGTTAGAACGACGTCCTTCTAAAGGTATATGGGGTGGACTCTGGTGCTTGCCAGAAATGCCAGCTAATGAGAATATTTCCCAATATTGTGCCCATTGTTTTGGAATAAAAATAAAACAGTTGATTCATATACCGTCAGTTGATCATGTCTTTACACATTTTAAATTACGGATTCATCCACGATTTATACAGGCCAATTCAAAATTCTCAGTGATAAGTCAGAGTGAGCGAGTATGGATGTCTTTTAGCAAAACTATGGAGGTTGGAATTCCTTCGCCAGTTAGAAATCTTTTAAACTTAAATTTTCCTCATAAATAAATAAACCCAGACAATGGACACATGGCAAGAGTGGAGAAAGAAAAAACGGATTGAGTTGCTAGCGTGCCGAGAAGCAGTTACTAATGATGATCGATGCCACTGGAGTATGGTAATTACCAGCTCATTAGTGCAAGGATTTCCCATACTATGGAAAAGTACAGTTGGGTTTTACTGGCCCTATCGTGGAGAGTACGACCCACGTCCCGCAATGAGTGTTATCCATGAACGTGGTGCGACGCTTGCTTTGCCAGAAGTAGATAATAAGAACAAACTATTATGTTTTCGTAGATGGTGGAAAGAAGCCCCAATGAAAACCGGCGCTTATAATATTCCTATTGCAGATAATACAGAATTAGTAATGGTGAACGCAATAATAGTGCCAATGCTCGGCTTTGATAAACGAGGTTATCGACTTGGCTATGGTGGCGGTTATTATGATCGTACAATCGCCGAAATCAATCCGCGCCCGCTGATAATTGGTGTGGCATTTGAAATTCTACGGCTAGATAATATTCATCCTAGGCCACATGATATTGCGGTGGATTTTATTGTGACTGAGGCAGGGATTCATCTGGTATCTACTCAGGGTATAGCGACAATCTCTACAAAGAAGTGCGCATCAAAGAACTTTTAGTTAGCTAGATGTTTCTTTTTAGAATATCAGCACACGCTATTTTGGTGTGGATCGTAAACCTTACAAATTTTCTTTGCCCCAGCGTGGAACAAGAGAGTTTTCCACATCTAAATGGTCGAGTATTCTTGCAACTACAAAATCTACTAGATCTTGCACACTTTTGGGATGATGATAGAAGCCTGGGTTGGCGGGAAGGATAACCGCGCCACACTGCACTAGCTTCTGCATATTTTCCAAATGGATAGCAGAGAATGGCGTATCACGTGGCACTAATATGAGCTTACGATTTTCCTTTAGCATCACGTCTGCTGCACGTTCTATCAATTTCTGCCCTAGTCCCGTGGCTACTGCAGCTAGCGTACCCATTGTACAAGGGCAGATTACCATGGAGTCTGCCGGATTAGAGCCAGATGCCACTGGCGCAAACCATTCTTCTCTCCCAAATACACGTAATTGACCTTCTGCGACCTCAAAACGTTGACTTAAAAGTTCTTCTGTTTCTTTGGTACGAGATGATAATGTTAATTTCATCTCCTGCTGTGCAACGATCTGTGCCGCTTGTGAGTAAAGTAGATAAACGTGATTTCCGCTAGCTAGAAGTAGCTCCAGAAGGCGTATACCATAATGCATACCAGAAGCTCCTGTAAAAGCAAGTGTAAAAGTTCGCGGTGTATTCATCATTTGCTCAACAATTAACTACTCATTAAAGTATAACATCATGATTAAAGAGCCTTTTAAATGAATTCTCTTTTTAAGAGACAAGTGATAATAACTAAAAATGAATGGTTCTAATTATGAGCCAAATCTCGGTGCCGTACTAGAACTTGATTTTCTTTATTAAAATATTTCGCTAGACATACAGCAAGATATACTGAGCGGTGACGTCCGCCAGTGCAACCAATAGCTACAGTTAAGTAGCTTCTGTTATCACGAATATAACAAGGCAACCAGTCATTAGTGAATCGTTTTATATCATCAAACATACGTTTTACATCAGTTTGTTCAGATAGGTATTCAATAACCGCATCATCAACTCCAGTAAGAGATTGTAAATGCTCTTCATAGTAAGGGTTGGGCAAGCAGCGTACATCAAACACCATATCTGCATCTAAAGGAATACCATTTTTAAAACCAAACGACTGAAATAAGAGTGTAAGGCGAGAGCGATCAAGACACATGAGGTCTCTAACCCAAGTACATAATGAGCTAGCACTCAAGTTGCTAGTGTCTATGCAGTGCATAAGATCCTTTATCTCTACCAATATTTCTCTTTCCAACTGTATACATTCAAGTAGTGTAAGATGATCATCGTTTAAAGGATGTTGGCGGCGAGTTACTGAAAAACGCTTAACTAGTGTATCGGTTTTAGCTTCTAAAAATAATAATCGTACGTCAATTTCTTGTTGTTTCAAGTCAGCTAACTGCTTTGGAAATAAATGAAGTGTTTTACGGGTTCTGGCATCGATACTAACCGCTATACGTAGATAACCAGATTTTTTAAAGTAAAGAGTAACTTCTAGTAACAGGTTGGCCGGAAGATTATCAATACAATAGTATCCACTGTCTTCTAGTGCATTGAGCGCAAGGCTCTTCCCGGATCCTGCAAGACCGCTAATGACGATTAATTGCATTTTTTAAGAGTGTGAAAGAATAAGCACAGCAATGTGTAAATTTATAGTTCTATCAGTTTGTATTGCCTTTTTAGATTTTATTTAATTCTTTTTTTCTCCATCTCTTGTTCGTGCCGTTCGAGAAAACTTTTAGTACTATCCATGCCACGTAATTGTAAGACATAGTTACGTACTGCCGCTTCAACTAGTACTGCTAAATTGCGTCCTGCAGCAACTGGGATAATAACCTTGCGGATACTTATACCCATAATGTCCTCACTGACATTGTTAATTGGGAGTCGTTCAAGTGCACTGAATTCGGAGCTGCTAGCTTTTTGTAGATGTACGATCAGTTTTAGATTCTTTCTTCTACGTACCGCAGTTTCACCAAAAATAATACGAATATTGAGTATCCCAAGTCCACGTACCTCAAGAAAATCTCGCAGCATATCCGGACAGCATCCTTCTAGAGTCTCGGGAGCAACACGGTTAAGTTCCACCACGTCATCTGCGACTAGACCATGACCCCGACTCACTAATTCCAACGCTAATTCACTTTTACCAACACCACTCTCCCCCGTAATCATTACGCCCATTCCCAACACATCAAGTAGAACACCGTGCACGCTGTTTGAAGGAGCTAGTACGCGCCATAGATAGGGACGTAGTAGCCACATTACTTCTAGGCTGGAACGCTCTGAACATAGGACGGGAGTATGAGTGGAATCGGCTAGTGTACTTAGACAATCTGGTATAAGGACATCTGCTGCGGCGATGATGCATGACATGCCACTCTTAGCAAGTCTCTGCATATTATACTTCAATGATTCAGGATCAAGTTGGTTGAGATAGTCAGCCTCTTCACTGCTCAATACCTGTATCCAATTAGGATGGACAAAATTGAGATGTCCAATTACACCCTGATTAGTTTGAGAGATAGTTTCGTCGATAAGTTGCTTATCACCATTATCCCTACCTGCTTTCCAGGTTAATCCTAGTTTCTCCTTATTCTCTTCAAATAGTTGCGTTATGCTGATCTGGGGCATTCGGCGTCCAATTAGAAATGAGCTGATGCGTCTCTTCCGCATCCTTACATGTTATCAGGCTTTCTCTAAAACTTTTAACACTGAACATTTGTGCCAGTTCACTTAATATTTGTAAATGTTGATCAGTTGCTTTCTCCGGCACTAGTAAGATGAAGATAAGACTAACTGGTTTGCCATCCGGCGCATCAAATAGAATTGACTCTTTCATTCTAACAAACGCTGCTGCAGCTTTTGGTAAACCCTTTATTCTTCCATGTGGAATTGCTACACCCTGACCTAGACCTGTAGAGCCAAGTTTTTCTCTGGCAAATAGACTATCAAATACATGGCGTTGCGAAATATGTGAAGTGTTTTCAAATAATAACCCAACCTGCTCAAATACCCTCTTTTTGTTGGAGGCCTCTAAATCTACGATAACATTTGATAGGGGTAATAGTTGTGTAATAAGGTTCATAAAAGATAAATTATATTTTGTTTAATTTTTTAAAATTAGTTTTATGGTAGTTATAAATCAAATTTTGAAGATACTTTTCTCAGTTCTTTATAGTATGTTTCTATAGCTTAGAATTAATTTTGTTTAATCTGGTTGTTCCGGTTCCTGATTTTTAAAAGGGCTATTATTGCGATGGGCCACATTTTTTTCCTTGTGTTTTAAAATCTTGCGATCAAGTTTGTCAATAAGACTGTCAATAGAAGCGTACATGTTAGCACTGCTTGTTTCGACAAAAATATCCTTGCCACGTATGTGTACATTAGCCTCAGCATTCTGCTGTAGTTTCTCTACTGATAGCATCACATTAATATCAATGACGTTGTCAAAATGGCGTTTTATCTTGACCATTTTGACAGTAACATAGTCACGCATGGCCGGAGTAATTTCTACGTGATGACCGGTAAGATTTATGTTCATAATAATTCCTTTAACTTAATTTAATTAAATTGATTTACGTAGATTTACACGTGGGATTTGCATAGACTCCCGGTATTTTGCAACGGTACGTCTGGCAACTACAATACCTTGATGCTCAAGAATTCCTGAAATACGCTGATCACTCAGTGGTTTTTTTGTGTTTTCGGCACTCACTAATTGTTTTATTATGGCGCGAATTGCAGTGGAGGAACATGCGCCACCTGTATCGGTTGCTACATGGCTACCAAAGAAATATTTTAGCTCAAATGTTCCACGTGGTGTACGCATAAATTTCTGAGTAGTTATACGCGATACTGTTGATTCATGTAAGTCTAGGGTATCTGAAATTTCTCGAAGAACCAATGGACGCATAGAAACTGCACCATGCTCAAAGAACTGCCGCTGACGTTCGACAATAGCGCGTGACACCCTCAGAATTGTATCAAAACGCTGATTCACGTTTTTGATGAGCCATTTTGCTTCGTCTAATTGGCTAAATAGTTGTTGTGACGTGCCACTGTGTTTGCGTTTCAGAATACTAGCATAGAAATGATTAATTTTGAGGCGTGGCATTGCTTCTGGATTAAGGTTGGCCACCCAAGTGGAACTAGTTTTTGTAACGATCACGTCAGGTATGATGTAGCGGGCTACCGTATTGCTAAATTCTGCGCCTGGTTTTGGATTTAGGTGGGTAATGAGTGACTGAATATTGCGCAAATCACTATCATTACAGTGCAGTATCTTTTTGATGCCACTAAAATCTCGTGATGCTAACTTTTCCAAGTGATAGTTTACAAGCAGCAATGCTTTGTCTAGGCAAAACGTGTCCTTTGGTAGTGCCTGTAATTGTATAGCTAAGCACTCTTTCAAGTTGTATGCACCGATACCAGGTGGATCCAGATGTTGTAAACGTTTCAATGCTATGTTTAGGTCGTCGATACTTATTTCAAGCTCTAGTGGAAGAAGACTAACAAGCTCTTCAAGATCCTGGGAAAGATAGCCATCATCATCTAGGCTGTCAATTAGCAGACCAGTGATCTTTTTATCACGCTCGGTGATGTGACCAAGATTAAGCTGTAAATTAAGGTGTTCACGCAAACTGATAGGCTCAGATGGTTGCAGAGGAAAATCGTGCTCATCATTGTCATCACGCGTACCACGAAAACCTTCGTCTCTACCAGACCAATCAAGTTCGTTTGCTAGACC
>SPBV01000328.1 GCA_004525885.1 Nitrosomonadales bacterium | reverse complement strand
TATAAGAGCAGACTCAGAATCTGGGACAAGAGTCCCTATGAATTTATTAACCATTGGCAAGCTGAGCGCAATAAATATCACAACTGGAATGATAATTTTCTTGAGCTGGAGCGATTTCGCTATAGTAGATGACTTGTCAAAAACGTCCCGCATCGCGGTTACGTCTATATCTGAGGGTGGATCCTGAGACGTTGGTAAGTTTTTAATTAAATCAGCCATTTTCATGATACAGGATAATTCCATAGGACTAGTGTTGCTCCTTCTTGTGATCTGGAGTGCTGGCGGCTCTGCCGCCCGCCGATCTCTGATCGGCATCGGATATAAAAGAGTCGCGATCCTTGGCCATTTGTTGAGCCAGTAATGTGACGTTTATTTTTTCTTTTGTGGATATTTGAGGTGTATCATCGTCATCTTGAGGTGTCGAGAGCAAGGTTCTGCCACGCTGTCCTTTTTGATCTTGTGGTCCGTGCTGGTCTGGGTCGTTAGGCCATTCAAAGTGGAGTGCCTTCATGACTTGGTCTATCCACATATAAATGTAGTCACGTTCAAACTTTTGTTTAGTTGTTGTTCCTCCGTAGTATTCGACGAGAAGAGCAGGGACATACTCAATTCCATTCGTTTGGAGGATATCTTTGAATATGTCATTATCAATGCATATCATAGTCATGCCTGTAACTCTGGGGAATTCGAGAGGTAACCCTTTAATATACGCTAGCAAATCAATCGATGCTTGGGAGTAATTTGAGTACAGAAGCACGCAGTATTTTCTATCCATTTTATACGCACATCTTTGGCTTTATTCCACTTCCATTATCCCTGATTTTTCTAGAACCCAGTCCAGAATGCGTTCACCAAATGCATTTCGTTTCGCCGCCGTTGCGTCTGCTATATCGCCTCCTCTGTACTTCTTGGGTACGTTACTGATGAATGGAAAGAAGCGTGAATGATGGTTTAGTTCGGCAGTAAGGTTGTTCATACCGTAAGGTTGACTTGCCAGAACATCAGCAACAGATACAATGAGCAGCGCGAAAAAGAACGAAAATGGTTCATTACTCCCAACGCGCTTAATGAACGCGGTAACAGTTTCTATATCGTCATATCCCCGCCACCTCTGGAGGTAGTTACCAAACTCCCAGTGAAGGTCTATGATCTTAGCTAACATTTCGATATCTTCATCACTTTGAAATCCTAGTTCACCTAACAGGTTAGGAATATTGAGCGACCCCGCCTGGTTCATGTTTTTATCAAGAATTGGCAAGGTTTTTGTACCCCGGATGTAATCACTACCTATTGAGGGGTGGTTGGGTACAGAGAAGTAAACGAAATCATCAACTCGCTTGGTTAATGAACTTGTATCAGGGCTCATTTTCCCGATGTCGTGTATAAATGCAGTTGCTGCTATTTTTCTCTGGATGTCCAATGCAGGCAATTCATACTTGGTGTTGAGAACGAGTTGCTAGCAAACAGAAGTGACCAGATTGAATGCTCCAGTAGGTTGCCTGCGTGGAAATCGACGTTTGTTGATTTGTACAGAGCCATTTGATCGAGTAGCAAAGCTATTTGAGCGGGGGCGCCATCAAGGTTTGTATGTTGCCAGTCTAATGGGTTAGCCGTGTTTCGTTTTAACATCTTTATTGGATTACTGATCATGAATTCAAGGTGGAAATACATTGCTTTATTTTCAACGGGAGCATTAGCCGCGTAGCCAGCATAGTCCGTTGGTATGTAAGAGCATACCATTCCGTGAATGGAAGGTCAATATTTCTGTACGATCTGCGTTTCTTGTTCTTGATGTTGACAACGCCAAACTCCAATTTTTTGTTAGCTGCGGGCGAGGACATTAAAATTTTTGCGATTACTTTTTCCCGTATCGTCGCCATGTCGTCCCCTTTGGACAAAGAATCAGAAACTAAAGCCCGGGCTGATGTATCGCACCCCTCCTTCTTTATTAATGTGGCCAGATACCGCGTGTCATCTACGCCTTCACGCCATCCTTCCCATTGGATTGTATCGATGACACCGTCGCTGGTAGGATAGGCAAATACATGATCACGAGCATGTGTTGCTGAAGCATCATCAAAATCATTCCAGAGACTTTGACCAAATTCGTGTTGGTAAGCATAGTTCATTGCACC
>SPBV01000039.1 GCA_004525885.1 Nitrosomonadales bacterium | reverse complement strand
GATATATCTTGTAGATAGTGCGAAAACGCTACAAAATTCATATTCACCGCTAGCAACATCAACTCAATTGCCATCAACAAAATAATCACATTCTTCCTGTTAAGGAAAATGCCGACTATGCCAATAGAAAATAGAATCGCACCAAGTACCAGGTAATGGGACAACGATATCAAGCGAATTACCCCTTATTTGAAAAACAATAAAACATTGCTATAGTTCGTTATTCTTTTTTCTCGGATGGCATTGATACTATCCGTACTCTATCCTTCCGCTTCACTGCCACCTGCTGAGCTGGATCTAAAAATTTTCTACTTGAGCGACCGCGTAAAGTTAATGCAATAGCAGCAACCATCGCTACCAGCAAAATCACCGCTGCCAATTCAAAAGCATAAACATATTCGGTATAAATCAAACGACCCAGCTCCTTGGTGTTACTGTAATCAGGAGCATGTGGCAACGGAATAGGAATTTGATCAATACCGAAACTCTTATTTATCAGAACCATTGACACTTCAGCAGCCATCACTACAGCTAAGAGTGCTCCGAATGGGAACCATTTCCAATAGCCTTCTCGCAAACGTTCAAGGTTAATATCTAACATCATTACCACAAATAGGAATAACACCATTACTGCCCCTACGTACACCAACACCAGTGTAATTGCGAGAAACTCCGCACCTAGTAATAACCATAACCCTGCAGAAGTAAAAAATGCCAAAACCAGAAGCAACGCCGCATGCACCGGGTTACGAGATGTAATAACACCTAACGCAGAAAGCACAAGTATTGTAGAAAATAAATAAAAAATTGGTTCTAGAAAATTCATATGTCCTTAATAACAAATCATCGATAACGCGCATCCGCTTCTCTATCCTTTGCTATCTGTTCTTCATATCTATCTCCAACTGCCAGCAGCATGTCTTTGGTATAGATCAGATCGCCTCGTTTCTCTCCATGATATTCAAGAACATGAGTTTCAACGATAGCATCTACCGGGCAGGACTCCTCACAGAAACCGCAGAATATGCACTTTGTAAGATCGATGTCATAGCGAGTTGTACGACGAGTTCCATCATCACGTTGCTCAGAATCAATAGTAATCGCTAATGCTGGACATACTGCTTCACATAACTTACAGGCAATGCAACGCTCCTCCCCATTAGGGTATCTTCGTAACGCATGCAAACCTCTGAAACGGGGTGATTGTGGCGTCTTCTCTTCAGGAAAATGTACTGTAATTTTTCGTGCAAACAAATATCGCCCAGTAAGCATCATGCCTTTGACCAACTCAAACAAAAGAAAGGTACTGAAAAAATCCCTTATACGACTCATCAACCTCTCCAGTCTCAGTGAAACCACAAATTGAGCGGAAACATACCTAGCAGCGATGATGGCAATTGCATCACCCCGCCCAGCAGAACAATCCATACCAACGTAATAGGTATGAATACTTTCCAGCCAAGGCGCATGATCTGATCATAGCGATAACGTGGAAAAGTGGCACGAAACCAAAGAAAACAAAATAGTAGAAATGCAATTTTTAATAGTAACCATATAAACCCAGGAATCAGGGTAAATGGAACCATATTCAGCGGTGGCAACCAACCGCCCAAGAACATAATACTAGCAAGAGTTGCAACCAAAATCATATTAGCGTATTCAGCTAGGAAAAATACTGTAAACGCCATACCAGAATACTCAACATGAAAGCCAGCAACTATTTCCGACTCACCTTCAGCTACATCAAAAGGCGCACGGTTTGTTTCTGCTACACCAGAAATAAAGTACACTAGAAACATGGGGAACAATGGAATCAAATACCAGTTGACCAGACTTCCACCTTGTTGACCTCTAACAATATCACCTAAATTTAAACTCTGTGACATCATCAGTACACATACCAACGCAAATCCCATTGCTAGCTCGTACGAGACAACTTGAGCAGCAGTGCGCATTGTGCCGAGAAAGGCATACTTGGAATTGGATGCCCAACCTGCGATGATAACGCCATAAACACCCATGGAAGTCATCGCTAGAATGTAAAGTAATCCAGCATTGATATCGGCTAAAACCATTTCTGGCGAAAAAGGCACTACCGCCCATGCTGCTAAAGCAGGTGCAATAGTTAGAACAGGCCCCAACACAAACAAAAACTTGTTGGCACCACTAGGCACGATAATCTCTTTCATCATTGCCTTGACCGCATCTGCGATAGGCTGACCCCAACCAGCTAACCAAGGAATACCGAAGAAGGTTACTCGATTAGGTCCGACACGAATCTGCATAGAAGCGATGATCTTACGCTCTGCAAATGTGAGATATGCCACACCAAGCAATAATGGAAGCACAATAGCAAAAATTAAAAGCAAATTCTTGGCAAGCGAGAATAACATTGGCCCCCACTCTATCCCGAAAAACTGTCCGAATAGCTGTTGTGCGTATATCATCAATGAACCCTAACTCTGCCCATCACGTTTTTTTACTGTAATTTCGCCAAACATATCTCCCAGCTTCGCGGTCATTGGGTGTGCAGAAACTAGGCGAACACAATTGGGTGGAAGTTTGTCATCACAGTCTACTCTTAGAAACACCTCGCCCTCACCTTGCTTTAGTCCTGCTTTGTCTCCCACACACAAACCTAGCCTCTCTAGTAAGTTACCTGACATCCATGCTACTGGTTCTTCAGCAGCATCACGGGTGAGTTGCAATGACTCTGCATGTCGCACAATAGGGTCAGCTTGATAAATCGGCACCTCAGCAATACGTTGAATGCTGTCACTTTCCAGCCTAAGTTCTCTCGCTGTAAAGTTATTTAACCTGTTATCCAAATTCTTCTTGATGTCACTATCGAGAGGAATGACCTCCGCGTACACTTTTTCAGGAGTATCAAAATCAAATCCCTCAAGTTGCAGTAGGTTACCCAGTACTCTCAATATTTTCCATGCAGGACGAGTGTCACCAAGTGGGGCTACTACCCCATTAAAATTTTGCGCACGGCCTTCTGTGTTGATAAAAGTACCTGAAGTTTCAGTAAACGGAGAAATTGGAAGTATTACATCGGCGTAATCTACGTTAGCTGAGGTATTGATCTTGTATGTACTCATCATGATAACCAGATCCGCTGCATCCAATGTTTTTATTGCAACTTGTGGATTATAAGTATCGAGTTCTGGCTCAAGATTCAACAACATGTAAGCTCGGCATGGAGGGATGGTGGGCGTCTCAGCATTTATTCCCAACATTTGTGAGGCGTTGTATCCATTATTTGATAATACCCCTACACAACTGCTCATAGGCACTGCTCCCGCTAGGTAAGCTCCAACACTGTTTGCAGCTTCTCCTAGAATACCAAAACCTACTCCCGAGAATTGTGCAATGTACTGAGCCAGTATATGGATATCTGCATATTGTGGGTGATGCTGCGTCAAATTACCGAGAAAAACAGAGGCCGGATTATTACTTATCAGACTTACTGCTATCGAACGTGAAGTATCAGTTATATCATCGATGGCTCCAACTACGTACTTCACATCATCAGGAAGCCTTTCTTTCTTTAACTCAACTATAACTTTCAAAACTTGTGCAAGTATTACTACCATTTTGAAAGGAGAAACAATAGCTTGATTAGCCACATCTGTAAGCGAATCATCACTAACCGGGTTTATCAGATTTAATTCTGCCCCTTGCTTCACTGCCCTACGTAAGCGCTGTGCAATAAGTGGGTGATCCTTACGTAAGTTGCTACCTATGATCAGTATTGATTTGAGATCCGAAATATCGGCAATATTCATACCTAACCAGGGCACACCCTTCATATGCCCATCCGCACTAAAATCTGATTGGCGTAACCTATGATCTATATTCTCACTACCCAATCCCCGAATTAGTTTTTGTAGCAGATATAATTCTTCTAGTGTACTGTGGGGAGAGGCTAATGCACCAATACTCTGTGCGCCGAATTTTTCTTTTACATCTTTTAGCCCGTTAGCAATAAATTCAAGTGCAGTTTGCCAATCACACTCCTGCCATTGTCCGCCATGTTTTATCATGGGTGTGGTTAGACGATCCTCAGAATTAAGGCCCTCATAGGAAAAACGATCTTTGTCTGATAACCAGCACTCGTTAATCTCTTCATTATCACGTGGCAATACACGCATTACACGATTCTGTTTTACCTGTACCATTAAATTAGAGCCAAGACCACAATGTGGGCTTATAGATTTTCTACGAGATAACTCCCAAGTACGAGCAGAATATCTAAACGGCTTACTGACAAGTGCCCCCACCGGACAGAGATCAATCATGTTGCCAGATAATTCGGAATCCACCGTACTGCCAACAAATGACAAAATTTCTGCATGCTCTCCACGGCCAGCCATACCTAGTTCCATAATGTCAGCAATTTCCTGACCAAAACGTACACAACGCGTACAATGGATACAGCGAGTCATATCTGTTGAAATAAGTGGGCCAAGATTTTTGTTTGCTACAACACGCTTAGATTCTGTATATCGTGATGCGCTTGCTCCATAGCCTACCGCCAGATCCTGCAACTGACATTCACCACCTTGATCACAAATTGGACAATCTAGTGGATGATTAATGAGCAAAAACTCCATCACTCCTTTCTGTGCTGTAATTGCCTGTTCGCTGTGTGAGGATACCTTCATGCCTTCAACAGCAAATGTGGCGCAAGCTGGCAAAGGCTTAGGTGCTTTCTCCACTTGCACTAGGCACATACGACAGTTTGCTGCAATAGACAGTTTCTTGTGATAGCAAAAATGTGGTATGTATATGCCCAACTGATTGGCACCGTCCATGACGGTCCCACCTTTGGGTACTGATACCTGCTTACCATCGATTTCAATATTTATCATTAGGCAGAATTTTTAGATTAGCATTGCGTAACTACTGACAATAGATAGTAACGAGCTTGACTCTTTTCAAATTTTATTAAAAAGCATACGAACTACACCATGCATTTTTTGTGTTCAATATGATACTCAAACTCGTCACGAAAATGTTCTATCATGGCACGCACTGGCATTGCCGCAGCATCACCCAATGCGCAAATTGTACGCCCCTGAATATTGTCAGCAACATTGTTAAGAAGGTCCAAATCTTCAATTTGCCCCTTGCCAGTCTCAATTCTATGTATCACACGATAAAGCCAGCCAGTACCCTCGCGACACGGCGTGCATTGACCACAGGACTCTTCAAAATAAAAATATGCAAGCCGTTCTAGTGCTTTTACCATACAGGTGGTGTCATCCATAATAATAACCGCACCTGAACCTAACATGGAGCCAGCCTTAGCAATTGAGTCGAAATCCATGTCAGTCTGCATCATAATATCACCGGGCAGAACCGGCATAGATGATCCGCCAGGAATGCACCCTTTCAATTTTCTGCCACCACGCATGCCACCTGCCATTTCCAGTAGCTTTACAAATGGCGTCCCCATTGGAATTTCGTAATTTCCTGGCTTGTTAACATGGCCAGATACCGAGAAGATCTTAGTTCCACCATTGTTGGGCTTGCCAATCTTTAGATATTCCTCTCCACCATTCCGGATAATCCAAGGTACCGCAGCAAACGTCTCGGTATTATTGATGGTAGTTGGTTTACCATAAAGCCCAAAACTTGCTGGAAATGGAGGCTTGAAACGTGGCTGCCCTTTCTTGCCCTCAAGTGACTCTAGTAATGCCGTCTCTTCACCACAAATATAGGCTCCGTAACCATGATGATTGTAAAGATTAAAACTGAATCCGGAGCCCAATATATTCTCACCCAATAAACCTGCAGTACGTGCTTCATCTACCGCCTCTTCCATGCGCTCGTACGTATCCCAGATTTCACCATGAATATAATTGTAACCAGTCTTAATGCCCATTGCGTAAGCAGCAATGAGCATTCCCTCTATTAGGATATGAGGATTATGACGCATGATGTCACGATCCTTAAAAGTACCTGGCTCACCTTCGTCTGAATTGCATACTAGGTACTTATCTCCTTCATACTGTTTGGGCATGAAGCTCCATTTCAATCCTGTTGGAAAACCCGCTCCACCCCGTCCACGTAATGCTGACTTCTTAACTTCCTCAATAATTTTATCTTGTGAGATCTTCTCGGCAAGAATCTTTCTTAGTGCATCATAACCTTCTCGTTGTTCGTAATGTCCAACCCGCCAGTTATCTGGATCAGACGGGTTCACTCCGGAAAGCAATATTCCAGGTGGCAGTATATGAGTTAGCTGGGTCATTTGTTCAGCTCTTCAAGTAACTGATCAATCTTTTCATTAGACATAAAGCTACACATACGTTTATTATTGACCAACAAGACTGGCGCATCCCCACATGCGCCCATACATTCTCCCTCTTTAAGGGTAAACTTTTCATCTGCTGTAGTTTGATTGAAATCAATACCTAGTTTTCGTTTTAAATGGGCAGCTGCATCGGACCCACCAGACAAGCCACAGGGTAAATTAGTACAAATAGTGAGTTTGTATTTTCCTAAGGGTTGTAAGTTATACATATTATAAAAAGTTGCTACTTCATACACAGCGATTGGAGGCATTCCTAAATATTCCGCAATAAAATTCATAGTTTCGTGAGCCAGCCAACCCTTCTCATCCTGAGCAATAGCAAGCGCTGACATCACTGCAGATTGTTTCTGATCGACAGGATACTTTTCAATCTCACAATCGATTTTTTTAAGTGCTTGAGCGCTTAACATTTCAATTAGTAACCTATATCTATATTACTATCTATCTATTTCACCAAACACGATGTCTTGTGTACCAATGATAGCCACAACGTCTGCAATCATATGCCCACGCGACATTTCATCTAATGCTGCCAAATGAGGAAAGCCTGGAGCACGTATCTTTAAACGGTATGGCATATTTGCACCATCTGATATAAGATAAATTCCAAACTCCCCCTTAGGATGCTCAACTGCGGCATAGGCTTCACCCGGTGGCACATGAAAACCTTCAGTAAAAAGCTTGAAATGGTGAATTAATTCTTCCATATTCTGTTTCATTTCAATACGAGAAGGCGGTGCAATTTTGTGGTTGCTAGTTATTACCGGACCGGGATTATTGCGCAGCCACTTAACACACTGTTTAATAATGCGGTTGGATTGACGGAATTCCTCTATACGTACTAAGTAACGATCATAGCAATCACCATTGACGCCTACTGGTATATCAAAATCAAACTGATCATAAACTTCGTATGGCTGTTTCTTACGCAAATCCCATTCTACACCAGAGCCACGTAACATAGGCCCTGTAAATCCAAGTGCCATGGCCCGATCAGGCGAAACAACGCCAATACCAACCAAACGCTGTTTCCAAATACGATTGTCTGTAAGTAAGGTTTCATATTCGTCTACAAATGTAGGGAAACGGGCAGTAAAGTCCTCAATAAAATCTAACAATGAACCTTGGCGATTCTCGTTTAGTGATTTGGTCCTTTCTTCATTGTGAATTTTAGATGGATGGTATTTTGGCATTGAATCCGGTAAATCTCGATAAACCCCACCAGGACGATAATAAGCCGCATGCATCCTTGCCCCAGAAACCGCTTCATAACAGTCCATAAGGTCCTCACGCTCGCGGAAAGCATAGAGAAAAACTGTCATTGCACCGACATCTAATGCATGCGCCCCTAACCATAAAAGATGATTGAGTATGCGAGTAATCTCATCAAACATCACTCGAATGTATTGTGCACGTAACGGAACTTCAAGCTGAAGTAATTTCTCGATAGCCATTACGTAGGCATGTTCGTTTACCATCATTGAAACGTAATCTAACCGATCCATGTAAGGGACCGACTGGATATATGGCTTATTTTCAGCCAATTTCTCAGTGGCGCGATGTAGCAACCCAATATGGGGGTCAGCACGTTGTACTACTTCACCATCTAGTTCCAGCACTAGACGCAACACCCCATGCGCCGCTGGGTGCTGTGGTCCAAAATTCATAGTGTAGTTACGTATCTCAGCCATGCTTTAGTAATCTCAAGAACAACAAACTCATTTGTTATCTCCATAATGTTCTTCACGGATTACACGCGGCGTAATCTCACGTGGCTCAATACTGACTGGCTGATAAATGACCCTTTGTTGGTCTGGGTCATAGCGCATCTCTACGTTTCCAGTTAAAGGAAAATCCTTGCGGAATGGATTGCCTATAAAACCATAATCTGTAAGAATGCGCCGCAAATCTGGATGCCCAGTAAAAATAACACCATAAAGATCAAATGCCTCGCGCTCAAACCAGTTTGCAACTGGCCATATTTCAATAACTGAATCCAGCACAGGAAATTCGTCATTAGTGGCGTATGTCCTAACCCGTAACCTATAGTTATGTTTAATAGAAAGCAAATGATAAACAACCGCAAATCGATTGCCCTTACGTTCACTTTCAGCATTTGATTCAACACCATAGGACAAATAGTCAACGCCACACAGATCAATGAGAATTTCAAATCCCAGTTCAGCATTATCACGTAGGGTTTCCATTACCCACAACAATTTATTTGAATCGACCTCAATGGTCAATTCACCCAATCGCTCATTTATACTTACAAGCTTATTGGCAAGTATATTTTTCAAGCAAAGGGAGAGTGTTTCCAGGCGAGAGAACGACATAATGTTGCCTCAGCGAGCGATGGTGTTGGTACGTTTAATTTTATTTTGCAGCTGAATTATCCCATAGAGCAGGGCTTCTGCTGTAGGTGGGCAACCTGGTACGTAGA
This sequence comes from Nitrosomonadales bacterium, assembly GCA_004525885.1. GTDB lineage: Bacteria > Pseudomonadota > Gammaproteobacteria > Burkholderiales > Nitrosomonadaceae > BJGV01. The sequence continues at coordinate 2,231 of SPBV01000039.1, read as the reverse complement.
TGTCCACTGGCACAATGCGGTCACAACCACGTACTACCGAGTAGGAATAGTGATAATAGCCACCTCCATTAGCACAAGATCCCATAGAAATTACCCATCTCGGTTCTGCCATTTGATCATAAACCTTGCGCAATGCGGGCGCCATTTTGTTGCACAAGGTGCCGGCAACTATCATAACATCAGATTGACGCGGACTTGGACGAAACACAACGCCAAAACGATCTAAGTCATAGCGTGATGCACCAGCCTGCATCATTTCTACTGCGCAGCAAGCAAGTCCAAATGTCATCGGCCACATAGACCCGGTCCGACCCCAATTAATAACATTGTCTAGAGCGGTGGTAACAAAACCTTTTTCTAGTACACCTTCAATACTCATGCCATTAGTCCCATTCTAATGCTCCCTTCATCCATTCGTATATAAAACCAATGGTGAGAATACCAAGAAATATCATCATTGCAACAAAACCAAACATTCCAATCTCGTTCAGCACCACTGCCCAAGGAAATAAAAACGCAATTTCTAAATCAAAAAGAATGAACAGAATAGCAACCAAATAATAACGCACGTCGAACTTCATACGTGCATCCTCAAAAGCTTCAAAACCACACTCGTATGGTGAGAGCTTCTCACTATCAGGACGATTAGGGGCAAGCAGCCAGCCAAGCGCCATTGGTACCACACCTACAGCAAGACCGACAAATATAAATATGAGAATTGAAAAATAATTTTCTAGCATCTTTGCAACCAAAATTGAAGGAAAGAAAATCGCATATACGTAATTTACATTTATTCCTTACGGAGTGCATCCTTTAAATTGGTGCCGACGGCGAGACTCGAACTCGCACAGCTTTCGCTACCGCCCCCTCAAGACGGCGTGTATACCAATTTCACCACGTCGGCAGCTTAACTTGAGATCCGAGTAAAAAGATTACTCTTCTTTATAACATGGTCTTAACAAATAGATTAGATCCTATCAATCTAAATTATTGTGGTATTTCTCCTGCCTTTGAAGCTCCATTGTTTGCAGGAATTTGAGGTGAAATAGCAGGTGGTGCCTCTGCCGGAACTGAAGACTGAACTGGTATTATATTCTCAATAACACCCTTACTCTCTGTTCTATTATTTGAAAGGTATGTTAGTCCAAGTGTGGAAATAAAAAATACTGCTGCGAGAACACCTGTAGTTCTACTTAGGAAGTTTGCAGAGCCACTTGCGCCAAACAAGCTTCCAGACGAACCACTACCAAAAGCCGCACCCATATCAGCCCCCTTACCATGTTGAAGTAGAACTAATACAACCACACTAACAGCTGATGCGACATTTACAACCCAAATGAATGTTTCCAATTTTTACTCCAAAATAATCAATTCTGTGCAGCAAGAAAAATGGAAATAAATTCGTCTGCAATTAATGAAGCGCCTCCGATCAATCCCCCATCAATATCTAACATTGCAAATAATTCCGCAGCATTACTTGCCTTTACGCTACCTCCATAAATAATTCGTAATTCAGCAGCGATCCTGACATTGTGACTTGCAACCCTATTGCGTATAAAAACATGTACACCCTGGGCTTGCTGAGGTGTGGCAGTTTTACCAGTCCCAATCGCCCATATTGGCTCATAAGCTAGTACCGAACTAGCCAACGCATCTACGCCCACCAGCCCAATCACCGCATCTAATTGCTCCCCTACTACTTGCTCCGTAAAGCCAGCTTCGCGCTGATTCAGGGTTTCCCCAACACACAAAATAGGTACTAAGCCAGCATCAAGTGCAGCCTTAAACTTCAGGGCAACCGTGCGACTATCTTCACTGTATAAAGTACGTCGCTCCGAGTGCCCAACAATCACATAACGGCAACAAAAATCATTCAGCATAATTGCTGAGACCTCGCCAGTGTAAGCCCCCTTATCATGCTGACTAATATTTTGAGCGCCCCAAGAAATATGGGTGTTTTTTAACAATGACTGTGCTTGAGATAAATACGGATAAGGCACACATACTGCACAGGTCGCCCTCTCCATCCCCGTTGTCCCTGAAACAATCATGTTCAGCAGCTCTCGATTTTGCTCAATCTCGCCATGCATTGTCCAGTTGCCCGCAACTAGCTTCATGCGCATAGCTGTTCTTCCTCAAAAACCTAGAATGGTACCTGCGAATAGATATTGGGTCAATCATGGAAAACTAGATATAGCAAATTAGAAAGAGAAAATTGACTGATGCGTAGG
>SPBV01000334.1 GCA_004525885.1 Nitrosomonadales bacterium | reverse complement strand
ATCCACACCGCACTCTTTAGCCCTTACAGAAAAATTCTGATAACCCATTGCTTCTAAAGGATTTGCATAACCCATCAATATCACGGGTGTTATAATATTCGTCCTTCTGAATTCTGCAACCATCTCTAAAACATTCTTTAGACTTACATGATGCTTCAGCGCTCGCTCATAGGATCGCTGTATAATTGGCCCATCCGCCATTGGGTCCGAAAAAGGAACACCAAGCTCAATAATATCAGCACCCACTTTCACCAATTCGTGCATCAACAAAACAGTCATCGAAGGGTCAGGATCCCCAGCAGTGATAAACGGAATTAGCGCTTTTCTATTATCCTGCTTTAATCTTTCAAATATGGGTGCAATACGGGACATAAAAATATCAAACTTAATTAAAAAATAACTCCGGAAGACTTTGCTACGGTATCTATATCCTTGTCTCCTCGCCCCGAAAGATTTACCAACAACAGTTTGTCCTTAGCAAGGGTGGGCGCAAGTTTTGCAGCATATGCTAGCGCATGACTAGATTCTAACGCCGGAATAATACCCTCATAACGACACAGCATATGGAATGCCTTCAAAGCTTCATCATCGGTTATTCCTACGTACTGAGCACGATTAGTATCCTTAAGCCATGCATGTTCTGGACCAACGCCAGGGTAATCGAGCCCAGCTGAAATGGAATGAGTTTCAATAATCTGACCGTCCTCATCTTGAATCAGGTAAGTACGGTTTCCATGCAGTACTCCTGGTTTTCCTGTTAGTAGAGTTGCTGCGTGCTTACCGGACTCGATTCCTAAGCCAGCTGCCTCTACCCCTATCATGCTCACATTTTTGTCGTCTATGTAAGGGTAAAATAAGCCTATGGCATTTGATCCGCCACCCACACAGGCAATCAACGTATCCGGTTGGCGCCCGTATTCTTCTTGCATTTGTAACATTGCTTCGCGCCCGATAATTGCCTGAAAATCGCGCACCATCATTGGATAAGGGTGCGGACCTGCCACTGTACCAATAATATAAAAAGTTCTCTCAACATTGGTGACCCAATCACGCATTGCTTCATTTAGCGCATCTTTCAATGTTCTAGAGCCTGAATCTACTGGCACCACAGTTGCGCCTAGAAGCTTCATCCGATAGACATTAGGCGCCTGGCGCTTCATATCTTCGGAACCCATATAGACTACACATTCCATCCCGTACCGCGCAGCTACTGTAGCACTGGCTACGCCATGTTGGCCTGCTCCAGTCTCTGCGATTATGCGCAGTTTACCCATGCGTTTTGCTAGAAGCGCTTGACCAATAGTATTGTTGATTTTATGTGCACCAGTGTGATTTAGATCTTCACGCTTTAATAAAATTTGCGCGCCTCCGAGATACACTGACAATCTCTTTGCATGGTAAATAGGACTAGGTCGTCCTACGTAAGATTTTAATTCATGAGCATATTCTGCCTGGAAAATAGCATCATTACGATAATGCTCATACTGATCACGTAATTCTCCTAATGCAGCAATCAGTGTCTCTGCAACAAATGTCCCTCCATAAGAACCAAAGTGGCCATGCATGTCTGGAAGATCATAAACTCTCGCCATTTCTAACTCCTGTCATAAAAGCGGCAATTTTATCCGTGTCCTTGATACCTTTGGCCACTTCCACTCCACTCGATATGTCAACTGCCCAGGGCCTTGCTTCCCTAATAGCCTCACATACATTATCGGCATTAAGACCACCTGAAAGTATCAGCGGCAACGACAATTCTTGTGGGATCAGGCTCCAATCAAAAGTATGGCCGGTACCACCCGGTACACCTTCAACGTAGCTATCTAGTAACAAACCACTAGCATTGGAATATTGGGCTGCGTATTGTAACAAATCTATTCCAGTTCTGATTCTTACAGCCTTTATGTAGGGTAATGAGAATTGGCTGCAAAATTCTAGCGGTTCATCCCCATGGAATTGTAATAAACTTAGACCAACTATGGAGCATGTCTCTTCCACCCATTCAGGACTAGGATTAACATAGACTCCCACCACGCTTACGAACGGTGGTAATGCCATAACAATCTTAT
>SPBV01000148.1 GCA_004525885.1 Nitrosomonadales bacterium | reverse complement strand
GCGGCTTTCGCACGATTACCGTAAATAGCTATACAACACTGGTAGCGTGTGCAAGCGGAAACAACAGTATGCTAGGAGAGTCCCAACGACATTGTTTTTTCCAAAGAAATAGTGTTTCCTTTTCATCAGTATTCTGCTCCTGATTGTACAAATTTCTTACTTCAATCTGAGGATAGCTTGTATATTAAATTTAGAAGAGTCATATTGTTATTATATCGAAATAAATATGGAGACACTATGTATGAGACTTCGATCCCGCAACGATTCGTAAGTCAGGCAACATAGTGGAAAATATGGGGTTTACATGACTACAAGATGGCTCAGGGACGTAGCGTATATATCAGCAACACTTGAAAGAGAATATGACTGTATAGAAAAACAAGGCCGACGAGTTTTGCTAGCCTTTTACCAAAAAAATATGTGTAGAGGTGCTATTATTTGGAAAGACAATAAACCTCGTAATTGGCTGCCAGTCTCCTCCGGCATTATAAGTGAATCAGTCTGGAAATTTTCCTGTCGGAAGTAATTGAATTGGTAAACGAAGAATAAGGCATGAAAAAATGGATTTTACTTATAGCTACTGTATTATTGGTGTGCAGTAGTGTTACCAGAGCAGAAAATCTTTTATATCAGGGGCAGGACTATCCTACTGTCCTTGTAGACGGGGTAAATGCATGGTCTAAAGGTAAATATGCTTTAGCTCTTGGGTTACTACGCCCATTATCCGCACAAGGGTACGCAGTTGCGCAATATATTATTGGTGTTATGTATTTTCGTGGCAAGGGTGTAAAGAAAGACTATAAAGAATCGATAAAATTTCTTAACCTATCTGCGGAGCAAGGTTATGCGCGCGCGCAACATAAACTTGGGGATATTTATGGTAGCTATTTGGTCGGAGACCCAGACTACAGGATAGCAATAAAATGGTTTCGTCTTGCTGCTGAGCAAGGGTATACCCCTTCACAGTATTTTCTTGCTACTATGTATGAAAAAGGCGATGGTGTAATGCAGGACTATGTTCGTGCACACATGTGGTTCAATCTTGCTTCTAGTAAAAATCTAATAGCAAAAGATGAACGGGATCGGATAGCTAGAAAAATGATACCCACTCAAATTACCGAGGCGCAGAGAATAGCGCGAGATTGCGAAAGGAAAAAATATAAGAGCTGCGAATAATATTAATAAATATTCAATCGCTCTTTAGCGATCATCTGGATACAAAAGTTAAATTTCGTATTCACAATCTTGAAACTGTTAATTGACTAGCATAGCCTTGTTAGGCTCCATCAAACTGAAGCTGTATTGCCCCCACTATTTAATAACTTCAAGTGCGATAAATTTGTTGGTACAAATGTTTCTATATTAAAAATAGAAAAAATCTATAACAGCATATGATAAAGGTTATAGGCTGCCATTCGACTCCCGTCGAACATTGCAAAAGATTTAGCGTCTGCTTCTAGCACAAACTAGTCATTCAGAGAACTAGCTGTTCCGATGAGGCTTGGCTTCATCTACTTTACTTGATTCTTGGCTAGGTTGGTCATGAGGAAAAAAGCGTTCGGCAAGGGTATTATAGAGTGGGCGTGGGCAGACTATACGGGAAACGGCAGTAGCAATCAGTGCTGTAGCCATCAAGGGAATCACCATCTCATGGTTGTCGGTCATCTCCATGACAATAAGGAAGGTGGTTATAGGTGCCTGGACAACCCCCGCAAAATAGCCCACCATAGATAGTAATATAACAGCGCCGACTGGTACGGAGGGTATGAATTGTGAAAGATTGAGCCCGAATCCCGCACCCACTGCGAGGGAGGGCGAAAAGACGCCACCAGGAATGCCACTAGCGTAGGAGACAATAGTAGCAAGGAACTTGAGTATTCCATATTGCAAGGGAAGTTCTTGACTTCCCTCAATAATGTGTCTGGCCTCCGTGTATCCAGTGCCGAAAGTGGTCCCGTTTGAGAATAAGCCAATCAAGGCAAGTATGAAGCCGCAGGAAGTAGCAAAGGCCACTGGCCGTTTGCGCGCAAACATACCAACTTTTCCTGGTAGGCCGCCACGCGATATTGCGATGAGCACATGGGCAAATGAGCCACCGAGCAGACCTCCAAATACGCCGCATAACAGTACAGGAATCCAAGCTTGGTCAAGCTGTAATGAGGCAGAATTATGGCCGAAGAAGGGGGAGTCTCCAAGCACGCCCATAGATGTAACTCCGGCCAGGATGACACCGGTCAGGATGGTACCGTTAGTACGGTGGACGTGTGAGCGACTTAGCTCCTCTGTGGCAAATACAATGCCAGCAAGAGGCGCATTGAATGCAGCTGCAATTCCTGCTGCGCCGCCCGCTAAGATTAGCCCTTTTTTTGATTGTAGTCTCGAGAATCGAACGAATCGGCCAAGTGAATGCATGATGGTAGCGCCCACTTGTACCATAGGACCCTCGCGACCTATAGAAGCCCCACAACATAACCCTACTAGGGTAAGGATAATCTTTCCAAAGGCAATGCGCAAGGAAAGAACTTGATCGCGTACATGCTCGTTGTTGAGGGCCGCAATAGCCTGAGGAATACCACTACCTTGAGAACCAACGAAAAAATGATTCGTTATCCAGACAACTGTACCTAGGCCTAGCGGTGTGACAAGAAGCATCAGGTAAGGGGATATTTTCCACAACAACTGCTCGCAGTAGTTAGCCCATTCCGCTCCGATTCCGAAGAAAATAGCCGTTATCCCTACACAGATTGAACCACCCCAAAAGACTAGTGCGCGTATCCATATGCGCGGTGAGAGCAGCCTATGACGAAAGCGTCTCAGAAAACGTCTCAGAAATCGTCTCAGGGGGAGAACTTGAAGAGTTCTTTTAAATCGTCTGGATAACATCACCGTTTAATATCCGTTTAGAAGATCTTCTGTTTCTACATTGCAGGATTGGAAGGAGCATAATTTCTGAGCAAGTTTACGGATACGTGGAATTAATTATAAACGTAACTGAGCTCAAAATCACGGCGAAAAACTTCTAGACTTCCTATATGACCTGTTCTCTAATATGAAATTCTAATCGAGATAGCAGCAATAATTCGGATAATGAACATCTGTTTCATACCTGATCTGAAGCTACTACAAGCTGCTTATGTTTTTCGGATCAATCTTCAACAGCCGCCAACGTCTGGTAGAATTAAGCAGACAAAACAACGCGTCATATCGAATCATCACAATGACATCAAAAATTTGTTGCAAACAGAAATTTTTGCCTCTATAAATGCCAAATTTTGACTAAAGCTGATTTTCACGAATGATCGTTCTCAACCTATAGACATTCCACTATTCCATTCAATTTAAAATAGTGACTATCATAATAAAATGAAAATTTATGTACTGACGTGTTTTCTGCTATTTGTTGTGCCGCCTAATTTGGCTACAGGAGAAGACCAATTTAAAACACAAACTTCATGGGATGATGAGGTTATATATTATCCACAAGGACAGGCCGAAATAACTTCAGTTAAACTCCGTATAGAAGAAAATCAGATGACAAAGTTTCATTGTCATCCAGTTTTAACTTTAGGGTATATTTTACAAGGAGAGTTAGCAATCGAAACAAAAAAAGGAAAAAAAATTACCTTAAAAAAAGGAGAATCTGTTGTAGAGGTAATGCGTACCATTCACAGAGGCCGAGCAATAAATGGGCCTGTAGAACTAATAGTTTTTTACGCAGGGTCCACTACCATCCCAAATACCGTACTAGCTGAAGACGATATCAAGATGAAATATTGTAAATTCTAGGAATTAGAAGTTCATATAAATGGAGAAGAGGCCAACGTTGGTGCTATTTCTGATGTTGTCGTCATCCCTAACCTTAACCTACATCGCTTCTGTGCCATCATTCGCCACAGTAAGAACCCCCATCAAAATAATTTTATGCATAGTGCTTTTCTTATCTGCGGAGTTTTCTCAGTTCTTCATCATCCGCTTCATTCTTTATTCGTTGTGCTTCTTCTTGCTCAGCGCGCCGTTCTTTCTTTTTTTCCATTTCAGACATTTGCTTGTTCTTTTTTTCCTCAAACTGACCTTTTGGGATCACTAGATCTGAGCTGTCATATAAAGTTCCATAAACTCCACTAGCATAAACATTGTTTATTATGAGTAGTCCAAACACTAGAATATTTAATATTTTCATTTATCTATTCTCACTAGCCGTTTTAATTTTTCGTAACTATACAAGTCAGTTTTGACTTGAGTGTAAGTCAGTTTCGACTGACTCAATGGTTGGCTGCTGTCTTACTACTTCTAAAATAAGCGGTCTCTCTTTTGCAAAAACAATTCTATCAAGATAATTGCTCTATTCATGAAATTTTTTCATGCGTAGTAATTTAAAAAATAGACGCATGTTTATTATAGATGATCTATACCTTCTCTAAAGTCTAATGAATAATTGTCGTAACTAAAGATAGATGATCAAGATAAGTATATTGCATGGAGAGGATGTGAATGTTTGCAGTATTACCACTTTAGTAGGAGAAAACGCAGATTGCCCACCCCCTGAGGGCCTCTAAGCGCCCTTCGGGGTGCTTTTTTTAAGTCGAACTTTGTATATATTATCCACAAAAATTACTATAGACTAAATATGATTAGTCTATAGTCTCTTGATGCATTATTAGCT
>SPBV01000266.1 GCA_004525885.1 Nitrosomonadales bacterium | reverse complement strand
GATTGCCCCTGATGATGTTCCTATGTATGTCGTAATGTGTTTGATATACCCGTTATCCGAGAGATATTGGAGAGCTCCCAATGTCACTATAGCGTTCGTAGAGTTACCTGCTAAAATGAGTGTGTCGTATTCTCTCAAGTCTTCATCCATTTTGATGATCAGGTCCATTCCCTATAAATTCATTACCCCGGAGGGTAATGAATTTTGAAGCATCTACAGCCAATTAAATTAGTAGCGCATGTACAGCCAATTCCTCAGATTTCTCAATGTTCATATGGTTATCATATAAGATACTCACCACATTTCTGAACATGTCCATATTATTTCTAAACCCAAATTGTTCCATTTCGGGGAGATCGAGGAGGACGCCGCTCTCATCGCTGGCGGCGTGTTTGTCTTTTGCGGTAGGAACGTGAACCTTCCAATCGGCTCGTGCTCTCTTCTCAATTATGGCAGGTCATACTAAATCAAGCACAAACCCCATTCCTTGTGCTTTAGGCCCTTGCTTGAGATACTTGTTTATGAGGGCGCATCCTCGAGTAGTTACAGCGCCTTCGTATGGGGCTGGCATTGCCCCAGATTGAATGATTGGGATTGTGGTCCTCAGCCACTCCAGCTCGAGATTCCTCTTGGTCATCCTAGCACAAATCTTGATTAGTTCATAATGACGCTTATTCTGGCGCAGCTTGCTGGTGACTGGATCTACAACGTGTTTCCTGACACATTTGACTACAAAATGCTTGAATTTCTTTTCAATGATTGCTCCGTCCCAACCGGTGTACTGCCATAGCTTCATCAGTTTGAAATACATCCACCAGATTGAATTATCTGGCACAGTGATTGACGCGTTGTGAGATACGATTTGATATAGGGGTAGTGGTGACTGCCCGCTTGAAGCGGCACATAAAATTGAGCTAATGATGGCTCGTGAAATGCCTCGGACCGAGCTATCTTCATCATTATTGGGGGTGACGAATTCAGTGAGTTTCTCCAATATGCAAATGTAGAGATAAATGATCGTGTAGTTAATTTCCTTGTTAGCTGGAGGAAAGCCTGGTTCGACTGCATCCGCGATGATGCCCCTCATTTTTATCCTGAGTAAAGCCACCATTGGGTCATTCGCTTCATTGGGCCAGGACACAGCATATGGGTCCTCGTACGTCTTATCATGGAGGGGTAAGAACATGATGGAATCATACACAGCATCAATGTCGTAGATGTTTTTGATTGAGAGGCTTGGACAAATATATGAGGTGTCACCATTGTCATTAACCAACAATGCATTCGTTGTCGTTCCATCCAGTACGTTCATACGAGATGATGTATTCGTTACGTTGGTGAGGTATTTCGAATCTTGCCCATTTAACCAACTGAATACCGTCCCGTCCTTGAGGTGCCTGAGGAGGGAGTGAAGAAGTTCGTTATTGATGAGACAGGAAATTGCTCCCAGGTCGGTACACATTTCTTCTATCATGTCGCCAATTGTTTTGGTCGCGGCTTTGTTTACATTTGCCGTGATGACTTCCTTCCTCATGAGCCGATTCAGGTCGTGTTTCCTACTAGACGATTTCTGAAGTGATATGGCGTTTTGTAGTAGCGAAACTACGCCTACGTACAAAGCCTTCTGTTCGGTAATGTATTTTTTGATGTCTTTGAAGCGCCCTTCGGCAATCATCTGCTTCACATGTGTGCTTTGCCGGAGTTCCTGCTCTCTGTTGGCAATAAGACCGAGAATTGTTGACTGAATCACTTTTAATTTCTCAGGGGACATAACAACCTGCAACTGGTACAGGAGGTCCGTGAACGCTGGCACCGCTAAATCAAACCTGATGCTTTTTACGCTATCCAGAGGTATCTTTTCATTTTCAATGTAGACTTCGTTCATATCTGCAACGAAAGGCCACAAATATGAAGCCGTGTCAATGTTTTGCAGCGTATCCATGTTTCTGGTAACGATACTTCCGTATTCCGCATTCTCTATGAATCCTGGCCAAGTTACACCTCTGTAAAAGTAGTAGTCGTTGGCTATATGAGCGAGAACAATGGAACATGGCCCCGCCATAGCAGTCACGGCGTTTATGCACATAGAGTCCATGATGGAAATAACATCTCCAGACTGAATAACAGGGACGACCACAAAAACTGCGTTTACTTTATTCTGACATTTGTCAATGAGTGAGTTTTGCATCTCCTCACCCACCACAATGACCACATGTCTTGCGGCTTGTAAGAGAGCCGCATAGTTTTGAACCTTGGGCTTCTTAGCATGGACGAGTATGTTATCTGCCATTACAGCGCTCCCACCTGCTATTGGTAGTATCACATCTGATTGTTCATCCTCTTGAGAGATTGTAGCTCCGAAATAGTAGCACTTCATTTTCATCAATTCAGCTGGAACGCCGTACTTGTCCTGTACAACAACGATGGACTCACGCTGTTCGTCCGCTGCCGTGTTGAAATCCATCGTGAATTCATCATCTTCAATAACATGATGTGATTGTGGTGCAATAATCTCTATTACGTTCATGCTTGAGGCATCGTTAAGTGCTCTGTTTGTGACTGAGGTTTCAGCGCCTGTATTGATTCCCACATAGACAACTGGTCTAGGTAGAATGACGAATTCGACAGAATCCCGCGACACGATGCCTTTCGTCAAGATTGCAAAATCCCCGTCCTCTCCCATTGATACGACGTCAAGGGGGCATGGGATGATGTACACTGTTCGCGCATCGTGGTTCACTGTACACACGGATGGAGTTTGAT
>SPBV01000029.1 GCA_004525885.1 Nitrosomonadales bacterium | reverse complement strand
AGCTATAAGATTGTTTTTAAGAAGGGTGTGCCAAGGGGCTACGTTAACCAGATCTTCAACCGGGTTATTAATGTGGGATAGAATGTGGTATAACAGACCGGTATTATGTATTAATATTATTAATAACAGTATGTTATATAAAGTATGCGGCGGAGAGGGTGGGATTCGAACCCACGTGTCAGGTTACCCTGGCCATCTGATTTCGAGTCAGCGCCGTTATGACCACTTCGGTACCTCTCCAAATTCATATTCTACCAGTTTAATTTATCTTGAAAATGTGGCAGAATAAATTGATATCCTGCATATCTTATCAATGCGTATTTTACTTCTATTCTCTTTACTTGTTATTAGTGGTTTTTTGACTGTTGCCTGTGATTCTTTAGATAAATCATCAGTCCCCTTGCTCGATAAAACTGATGAACTGATAGTTATTACAGTCAAGAGCCGTGACACATACTATCAAAATTATGAAGGTAAACATATCGGTCTAGAGTTTGATCTTGCTTCAGAATTTGCTAAAGAACTAGGTAAAAAAGTTAGATTTATCTCGGTATCAGACATGGATGAGGCAATATCAACTCTGGAGGAACATCAGGGGCATTTAGCTGCCGGCATCAGTGTTACAACTAAAAATCAGCAGCGAATTCGTTTCGGCCCAATTTATCAGCGCGCGCAACCACAAGTTGCCTACAATACAGATTATCCAAAACCTAGAAATATACAAGATATAGCTGGGAAGAATATTGAGATTGTAAAGGGAACAGTGCATGCTGAGCGATTGAGTAAAGCCAAGTTAAAAGTTCCTGATCTAAGATGGACTGAAATGGAAACCTCAGCCGAGGAGCTGCTAGCTAGATTGTCAGAGGGCAGGAATGACTATGTGGTTACTAATTCAACCCATATAAGCATTGCAAAAAATTTCTATACTAATCTGGGTGTAGCCATGAATTTAGGTAAAGAAAATACTAAGGCTTGGGCATTCTCATCATATGTTGAACCAGAATTGCTGAAAAAAGCACAAAGGTTCTTTAAGAAAATCAAGGGAAACGGCACACTAAATCGCTTGCTTGACAGGTATTACGGGCATATTGACCAACTGGGACAAGAAGATGTAAATAAGTTTTTAAAAGAAACTCGTACATTGCTACCAGAGTTACGTAGTTATTTTTACCAAGCTGAAGAAATAACTAATATAGATTGGCGTTTGATTGCTGCTTTAGCATATCAAGAGTCCCATTGGGATCGAATGGCAACTTCATCTACAAATGTACGGGGTATTATGATGTTGACAGAAGACACTGCTGATCGGATGAAAGTTACTGATCGCCTTGACGCACGACAAAGTATACTGGCTGGTGCGCGTTATTTATTGATTTTAAAAGATACGTTGCCTTCCCGTATTGATGAACCAGATCGTACTTGGATCGCATTGGCAGCTTATAACCAAGGTTATGGGCACATAGAAGACGCACGTATTTTGGCACAACGAATGAAATTGAGCCCAGATTTATGGGTAGACCTAAAAATATCACTGCCGTTATTAAGTAATAGGAAGTATTTTGAGAAATTAAAGCACGGTTACGCTCGAGGTGGTGAGGCAGTATTTCTAACAGAGTCCGTCCGCACTTATTACAATATATTATTGAAACATGAGGCTCCTCACACACGGGGTTCTTCAGTTTCCAGTAGTATTGAGCCAAACTCGATTAATAGATGATCAATTATATCGATGCCAATTTCATTTTAATGATTGGCGTAGAGCTATTGAACTAACACAGATTTTTAGTCTCTAAAATTTAGGAATTGTAGAGGGAACTCTGTAATTGATTTCTTAATCAATGCTATTGCATCTTGCAGCATATCCCGTTTTGTACCAGAGATACGCACCGTATCTCCCTGTATACTGGCTTGAACTTTAAGTTTGCTATCCTTGATGAGCTTAACAATTTTTTTTGCAAGATCCGTTTCTACCCCAATTTTTATTGTAATCTTCTGTTTAACTTTGTTCCCGGTTATTTTTTCAGTTTCGCCTTTGTCCATACAACGAACATCAATGCCGCGTTTGGCAGACTTGCTCATGAGAATATCTAATATCTGACCAAGCTTAAATTCATCATCGGCGTAAATAGTAAGTTTGTAATCTTCCTGTTCGACCCGTGCATCAGATCCCTTGAAATCAAAACGGGTGCTGACCTCCTTATTTACCTGGTCAATTGCATTTCTAATTTCTTGCTTGTCAACCTCTGAAACTATATCAAATGACGGCATGACAGCATCCTCTATTTAATTAAATTACTCATTATCAAAAATACATATGGAATATTACAATTAGTTTGCTTGTAATTTACATTTGAGTTTTATCATTTTTAATAATGAGAATAAAAAACTCCAGAATTAATTAATGTTCCCTTAACTTCGATGCAATGCGCATCCGCATAGCGTTTAGCTTAATAAATCCCTCAGCATCAGCTTGGTTATAAGCACCTTTATCATCTTCAAAAGTTGCAATGTTAGAGTCAAATAATGAATCTGTTTTGGAATCTCGCCCAACTACGATCACATTACCTTTGTAGAGCTTTATTCTAACCCACCCATTTACATTAATCTGTGAAGCGTCAATCATAGTTTGTAACATTTTGCGTTCAGGGCTCCACCAATAACCATTGTAAATTAACGTAGCATAACGCGGCATTAGTTCATCTTTCAAATGTGCAACTTCCCGGTCTAAGGTAATAGATTCAATTGCACGATGTGCACGTAACATGATGGAGCCACCAGGTGTTTCGTAGCAACCCCTAGATTTCATTCCTACATAGCGATTCTCAACTAAATCAAGACGTCCTATGCCATGTTTGCCACCAATTTGGTTAAGTGTTGTGAGTATATTTGCAGGAGAAGATTTCTCCCCATTTAATGCGATAATATCGCCTTGACTAAACTCAATATCGACATACTCCGCCTCATTAGGCGCCTTCTCAGGAGACACACTCCAGCGCCACATGGACTCATCTGGTTCTAGTGCAGGGTTCTCAAGTATGCGGCCTTCGTAGGATATATGTAAGAGATTAGCATCCATACTATATGGAGAGCCGGTTTTCTTTTTCATCTCCACGGGAATGTTATTTTTCTCAGCGTACTGCAGAAGTTTTTCCCTTGATGTGAGGTCCCACTCACGCCATGGAGCTATTACACGGATATCCGGTTGGAGAGCGTAATAACCAAGCTCAAAACGGACCTGATCATTACCTTTTCCGGTCGCCCCATGTGAGACCGCATCAGCCTTAGTTGATTTAGCAATCTCAATTTGACGTTTGGCGATTAGTGGCCTTGCAATACTGGTACCAAGTAGGTATTCCCCCTCATAAATAGCATTAGCGCGGAACATTGGAAAAACGAAATCACGCACAAATTCTTCGCGAAGGTCTTCGATAAATATTTCCTTTATACCCAATTGTCTTGCTTTAGCGCGAGCAGGTTCGATTTCTTCACCTTGGCCAATGTCAGCAGTAAAAGTAACAATTTCGCACTGGTAAGTATCCTGCAGCCATTTAAGTATCACTGATGTATCCAGACCACCAGAGAAAGCTAAGACTACTTTGTTGATTTTGGTAAGATTATTTTTATTAAGTTTTCTCATATTTGACTCACTAGCATTAATTTTTTTTTATATTTTCTTCAAGGGAATTTCTGGATTGACTTCCCCTAGTAGCAAATATTCCATCAGTGCCTTTTGAGTGTGTAGTCGGTTCTCTGCTTCATCCCACACAATTGATTGTGGCCCATCAATTATGTCCGAATCCACCTCTTCGCCACGATGGGCAGGCAGACAGTGCATAAACAGAGCTTCTTTCTTAGCATACGACATCATCTCAGCATCCACACGAAAATCAGAAAAATTTCTCTTTCGTTCTTCAGTTTCGGCTTCAAATCCCATACTTGTCCAAACATCAGTGGTTACAAGATCAGCATCTTTCACCGCATCATGTGGGTCAGGAAACTCTTCATAATGACTTGTACCATTAAGTCCCGCTCGTTCTGGTTCAATTTCATATCCAGGTGGGGTAGATACATGAACGTTGAAATTAAACACTTCCGCTGCTTGCAGCCATGTGTTACATACATTATTTGAATCACCGATCCAAGCTACTGTCTTATCTGATATATCACCACGTTGTTCAATGAAGGTAAAAATATCACCCATGATCTGGCAGGGATGATATTCATCTGTAAGCCCGTTAATTACTGGTACCCTTGAATGCGTAGCAAAGTTTTTAATTATGTCATGTTCGTAAGTGCGAATCATAACCATATCTACCATACTTGAGATCACCCGTGCAGCATCTTCCACTGGCTCACCTCGTCCAAGTTGGGTGTCTTGCGTTGAAAGGTAGATTGCTTTCCCGCCCATCTGGTCCATTCCAGCCTCGAATGACAATCTTGTACGCGTTGAATGCATGTCAAAAATCATTGCAAGTGTACGGTCTTCCAGTGGCCAATAACGTTGATATTGTTTAAAGTCATTTTTAATCCATCGTGCACGCTCAAAAAGATATTCGAATTCTTCTCGGGAAAAATCATTAAATTGTAAAAAATGTTTAAGCTGCATAATATTTTCAGGTCATTAATCTAAGGTACATTTTTTTCACGTGACTCACGATATCCTTAAAATTCTTTTATTAAAGTAGACACCATATTGACTATCTGTTCTGTTTCGTTCTGATTTATTGCTAATGAGGGTAGTAGACGTACCACCTTATCCGAAGTTACATTGAGCAGAAGCCCCTGTTTCAAAGCATTTTTTACTAGATCACCGCAGGGCTTGGAAAGTTCTATGCCAATCATTAATCCCTGCCCACGTATTTGCGTGACATTATCCACATTACCTAATTGTGCCTGGAAACTTTTACGCATGAAATTGCCTTTCTCCAATGCATTAAACATTAGGCCTTCTTCCTCAATTACATCTAGTGTAGTGATTGCCGCAGAACAGGCTAGTGGATTACCACCAAAAGTTGACGCATGATTACCTGGCTTGAACACCTCTCCCGCAATGTTTCCCGCAAGGCAAGCCCCAATGGGAACACCAGAACCAAGGCCCTTAGCAAGCGTAATCACATCTGGAATTATCTCGCTATTTTGAAAGGCAAACCATTTACCACTGCGGCCAATGCCACATTGAACCTCGTCTAGCATTAACAACCAACCATTTTTGTCACATATCTGGCGCAATCCTTTTAAATAATTTTCCTGCGGTACATTGACGCCCCCCTCGCCTTGATATGGTTCAACTAGTATTGCCACAACATTTTTGTTGTGTACGGCTACTTGTTCTATCGCCTCAAGATCATTAAAAGGCACCCGAGCAAATCCGGTAAGGAGCGGTTCAAAACCAGCCTGAACTTTGCGGTTGCCGCTTGCGGTCAAAGTTGCCATGGTGCGACCATGAAATGACTGTTCCATCACGATGATAGTAGGTAAGTCAACCCCTTTATTGTGGCCATATAGCCTAGCTAATTTAATCGCAGTTTCGTTAGCTTCAGCACCTGAGTTGCAAAAAAAGGCTTTATTCAAACCTGACAACATTGCTAGTTTTTTAGCTAGTTTCTCTTGTTTATCTATATGATATAGATTCGAAGTGTGAATTAACATTCCTGCTTGCTCGGAGATTGCTTGTACTAGTTTAGGGTGGCAATGTCCTATGCTGCATACGGCAATACCGGCAAGAGCATCAAGATATTTTCTTCCTTGGTCGTCCCATAGCCATACCCCTCTACCTTTAACAAAGGTAACAGGTAGTCGCATATAGGTGTTCATCAAATTTTCCATTACATCAGGTTAAGTTTTTTAGCGTTAGAATGTAATACGGCGGCAGGAGCCGCCGTACGCCTTGAATCTGTTTGTGGCGCTGTTATCATCTTTACCCATTTAGTTAGATTTTTCAAGCCTTTTCGATAGTGGTCGTAAGTGATCTCAAGTAAAATAGGAGAATAATATAAAAGACAGCGTACAGTTTGCTCGTATCTACGAGCGCATCACGCTTATCAGATAACTGTTTTTATTATGTGCATTGGTTTGGCTGATTATGCTTTAGCTAGAAACTCTATGGTAAATCATAATAGTTTTGTTTCCGCATAGCGGCGGACGGTAAAAGGATAGGTTGGAGAGAGGAGAAGCTACAAATGAAAGAGCCCGAGTACCAATTACGCAGCTAAGTTCTTTTTGATGGGGGTGATTATTAGGCCATTGCCTTAATAGCCGCTGATAAGCGACTCTTGTGACGAGCAGCTTTATTCTTGTGGATTATCCTCTTATCAGCAATAGAATCTACCGTAGCGCAAGACGTTTTGAATGTAGCCTGTGCAGCAGGCTTGTCGCCAACCTTAATGGCCTTGATTACATGTTTAATCGCAGTACGCAGCTTAGAATGAAGGCCATGATTGTGAGTTCTTTGCTTCACATTTTGTCTTGCGCGTTTTCTCGTTTGTGCAGTATTGGCCATAAAAGGTTCCCGACTCAGCAGTTGCAAAATAATTGAGCATTTTAAAACTATTCTTGGCATATTACAAGGATAAAAAGAGATATAGCGTGGAACTTGCAATGAAATTAAGGTAATAATTATAAAATTAATTGCAATTTAAATGGGAACTCAAAAATGAATTTTAGGGCAAGTACCTAGAATTATGAACTGAATTATTAATTGAAGGATATTGTCTCTAAGTTACTGCACAGTAGAAAGATTACAACGAGAGCCTATTTCTAGTAAGCGCTCTTCTTAGAAACCAAATCCACTGAGAAGAGCCTTTACATCGATATTAAATAGGTGTGTTAGGCAGTCGTAGAGGAAGAAGATAGTTCAATTTCCATTTCATATTAAGCTAATCCATTTATAGAACTAAGAATAAAAGAGGTTAACTTGCGTAAATTAGTTACGAAATCAGGTTAACATACGTTTCCATGAATTTGCTTAGAGCCTTCGCTGCGGTTAGCAGCATGACCTTGATATCCCGCATTTTAGGATTTGTGCGTGATATGTTGATTGCTCGTATTTTTGGGGCAGGCATGGCTACAGATGCCTTTTTTGTTGCTTTTCGTATTCCCAATCTTTTGCGACGCTTGTTTGCAGAGGGTGCATTTTCACAGGCATTCGTACCGATACTTTCAGAATACAAGAATCACCGTACGTTTGATGAAACACGTGAATTAATCGATCATGTGGCTGCGTTGATGGGGGTCGTGCTATTCGTAGTAACGCTCATTGGTGTGATTGCAGCGCCATTAATTATCTATGTAAGTGCACCTGGTTTCTCTGCTAATTCGCAGAAATTCTTGTTAACGGTCGAGCTTCTGCAGATCACATTTCCTTACATTCTTTTTATATCATTAGTTTCTCTAGCTGGTGGAATACTTAATACCTTTGGTAAATTTTCTGTTCCTGCGTTTACCCCTGTGCTTTTAAATTTGTCTTTCATTGGTTGCGCACTGTGGCTCGCCCCACTCTTGGATCCGCCTGTATTGGCTCTGGCATGGGCGGTGTTCATAGGCGGCGTATTGCAACTAGCTTTTCAACTGCCTTTTCTTATGCGTGTGAGGTTGCTGCCTCGCCCACGCTTCAGATCTAATGACACCGGTGCCTGGCGGGTGGTGAAACAAATGGGGCCAGCAGTATTTGGTGTATCTGTCGGCCAGATTAGCTTGTTAATAAGCACTATATTTGCTTCATTTCTCATTACTGGTAGTGTTTCGTGGCTTTACTACGCTGATCGACTAATGGAATTTCCTGCTGGTTTGCTGGGTGTAGCATTAGGGACGATATTGCTCCCATCTCTTTCTCGTTCTTACACTAACAACAGCGTCGAAGAATACTCTCATCTTCTTGACTGGGGTTTGCGACTCACAGTGATGATGACGCTACCCTCTGCATTAGCACTGGCATTACTTGATACTCCACTAATTGCTACACTATTTCATCATGGCGAATTCTCTGTTAACGATGTGTTGATGACACGTAATGCATTGGTTGCCTACAGCGTAGGTTTATTAGGATTGATTTTAATTAAAGTGCTGGCCCCTGGGTTTTACGCTCGTCAGAATATCAAGACCCCGGTAAAAATTGCTGCAATTACTCTTGTTGTTACACAGCTTCTGAATCTTGCATTCATTGTTCCTTTACAGCATGTAGGATTGGCATTATCAATTAGTCTAGGAGCATGTTTCAACGCCAGCCTACTCTACTACAAACTGCGGAGCCACCAAATTTACCAGCCACAACCGGGATGGTTGCTCTTCTTTATCAAAATATTGGCGGCACTATTTGTAATGGCAGTAGTGCTTTGGTTTGCCATGGGGAGCACTACATCATGGCTGGAGAACACCACGATGGAGCGTGTCATCAGGTTGGCATGGGTAGTGATACTGGGAGCAATAAGCTATTTTGCATCTTTATGGCTACTTGGTATTCGCCTTAAGGATTTCTCTAGACGTAGCATGAAGTGACAAGCTGTTGTATAAAATTATATAAACAATTGCCCGCAAATAATAAAGTTATTTACCCATAAAGAAGTTATAATGCTGCGCGGTTGAACATGCTGCCAATTAAGAAATTATAATGCTGCGCGGTTGAACATACTGCCAATTTATGGCAGACTCCCACGGGTTATTTGAATGAGAATATTATGAATATCAATCGCCAAAATTTTTTCAGGTTCTTTGTGCTATTAATTGCCGGAATCTTTCTTTCTGGTTGTGCTACATCTACTAACCGGAAAGATCCATTTGAATCGGTAAATCGTTCAATATTTTCATTTAATGAAAAAGCGGATGAGTATGTATTGAAACCAGTAGCAAAGGGCTATACGACATTAGCGCCTGAACCTGCTCAAATAATGATCGGCAATTTTTTCTCTAATCTTAATGACGTTGTAGTGGTAATCAATGATGTTTTACAGCTAAAATTTGATAAGGCTGGATCTGATGGAACACGTCTCCTTATTAATACTTTCCTTGGGATGGGAGGTCTGGTTAATTATGGAGAAGACTATGGTTATCCAAAGCGACATGAAGACTTTGGCCAGACGCTAGCTCATTATGGCGTTGCTGGTGGACCTTATATAGTAATACCCATTATGGGTGGGTTCACCTTGCGTGATGCAGGCGGAAGCTTGGTGGATGTAGCTACTAATCCAATCTTCTATGGGGGGTTCTTTATGGCTCCCTTTGTGGCTCCATTGATAGGAGCAGCAAGAGCTGTTGATGAGCGAGCACAGCTGTTGGATAAAGAGGAAATTGTAGATGAGGCTGCGCTAGATAAGTACGAGTTCTTGCGTGATGCATATCTGCAACGCCGGCGAAGTTTGATCTATGATGGTAACCCACCACGCTCCATAGATGATGATCTGGATGGAGCGGGTCAAGAGGTGTCTGTGGATGATGGCCTAGATGGAGCGGGTCAAGATGTGTCAGTGCCTACCAAGAAGCGTTCCATTGTCGTTGAATATATAGATCCAGAAGGTTCTGGCAATCAAGATAAATCCATAGATGACACTGCTGTAGAACCAGTCGTACCTTAGCCCAGAAGTTCCTGGACGATATTTTTTTGGGTTTGCTGCAACACTGATTACCACTTGGTTGGCTTATTTACCAAGAAAAAGGTAGCTGAGTGTGACTTCGGTACCTTAATCTGCCTGATTTTCAAGCTCAAATTGAAAACTTTACTCAGCGTTGTTTTGCGTATTTTAAATGGTGAGTTTAATATGAAATTTTATGCTAATTTTTAGGATGTAAGTACCTTGGTTAACTTAGTAGCGATTGCGACTAGAAAATAAAACATAAACTGCAAGCATAAAAAGAAGTATAAATAAGCTAACTGACCAATCAGGGATATTGAGCGACATAAATTCCCATTTCACATCAGTACAGTCTCCATTAGCTTCGAACATACTAGGCCACCATTTAGCTATTGATAAAGCATTCAGAAATTTTTCCTCAGCACTAATTCCACATTCAAATTCTTCTGGATATCGAACTAGCCAGGAATGGCGTAGTGCGACCAACATCCCAAAAAGCGCAAATAAGGCTATTAAGAAACTGTATATTCGGCGACCAATACCTTGCGAATTGTGGAGAAAGGCGAATAGAGCTGTTAATCCCACCAACCAATAAGCCATTCGTTGTGCTATGCAAAGTGGACAAGGTAAAAGGTGAGCTACTAACTGAAGATATAAGGCGTATCCGACCAAGCTTGTGCAGATCAGGAATATCAACAAGAAAACGGCTCTTTTTCCTGGCTTCATTTACAGATTTTGACTGGTTGTGGAAGTAGAATCCGATCTTTGTGCGACTCCATCTTTCTTTATCTTTCTCATTCCTCCCCCTACGATTTTATATTCTAGTAAGCGACATTCTATCGCAGCGTTAAATAAAGGGATTCGACGTGAGGCAGCCAGGCGTATTAATTTTGGTAGAAGCGTATCACCTGTGAACAAATAAGCATTCCAGCCGATAAATCTTTTCTTTAGCGCGTCTCCTAGCTTTGGATAGAACTCTGCCAGTTCTTCTTGATCACCTACACGCTTGCCATAAGGTGGATTAGCAACAAGTATACCGGTAGAAGCTGGCGCAGAAATTTCTAGAATATTGCCCTGTTTCAGTGCAACTACATCAGAAAATCCAGCCATAGAAAGATTGGTATGGGCATCAGCTAGCGCATCACCATATAGGTCGCTACCATATATCGGCTGATGTATTTTTGTCTTCTGTCGAGCTACAGATTCTCTCTTCAGTTTGCTCCACAGTGCTTCATCAAATTTTTTAAATTTCTCAAAAGCAAAACTTCGTCTTATTCCTGGGGAAATATTCAGTGACATTTGTACAGCTTCAAGCAGAAATGTACCACTTCCACACATTGGATCAAGCAGCGGGATACCGGGTTCCCAGCCAGCAAGTTGTAATATACCGGCAGCTAGATTTTCTCGGAGTGGAGCTTCTCCAATAGTTTTTCGTAAATTTCTTTTAAACAGTGCATCTCCTGATGTATCTAAATACAAAGTAAATTCTTGTGCATCGAGAAAACCATGTATACGGATATCTGGGTTAACTGTATTTACGCTAGGACGTTTGTTGGTAAGCTCTCGGAACTTATCGCAGATTGCATCCTTAATTCTTAGAGTAACAAAATCAAGGCTTCTAAGTGGACACTTAATTGCTGCTACGTTGACACGGATTGTGAGTGTTGGTGAAAACCATTCGTTCCATGGAAATGCATGAGAAATTTTGTAGATGTCGGCTTCATCTATATAGGGTTGTTTCGTAATCTGCCATAGAATGCGACTAGCAATGCGACTTTCAAGATTAGTGCGGTAACATATATACCAGTTACCCTGAAATTTCACGCCACCATCATGTATCTGCACAGAAAATGCGCCGAGTTTTTCCAATTCGGTGGCGAGTATGGACTCGAGTCCACGTGGGCAAGGAGCAAAAAAATGGTGGGGTTCCATGTCAGCTATGTTATAGCAGCGCTAGCACAGCACCGGATAGATTATTTGGCACCTTTTACACCATAGGCAAGTAGTGCCCACGCACTCAGGAACGCTATACCACCGAGGGGCGTAATTGCACCTAAGGCACGTATTTCTGTGAGACTTAGTGCGTAGAGACTAGTTGAGAATAATACAATCCCTGCAAGCATTAACCAGCCTGATAGTATTATAGACTTAGATTTGGGGAAGTGTAACAACACCAAACCGACCACAATGAGACCAAGTGAATGATAGAAGTGATACTGCACTCCTGTCTGATACACAGCAAGCATGTCTACGGAGAGCCGTAGTTTTAAACTATGCGCACCAAAAGCACCAAAAGCCACGCAAAGAAACGCATTGATAGCGCCAAGCATGAGAAAGATTCTTGGCATTAGAGATATAATTCCTTAGTTGAGAAGTTGGTGGCTTCTGTTTT
>SPBV01000336.1 GCA_004525885.1 Nitrosomonadales bacterium | reverse complement strand
GATTTTTTTGGTGAGAATACAAACTCATGATACTTTTTTGCCCAAAAACAGATTCCGAATAAACAGAAATATCCACTTGTCCCCAAATATATCTAGTGCATTAGGAATGGGGCAGTTCGACCGCAAAAAACCACTTTATTAGTTATCGTTTTAAGGCTGATCTTTATTTCTTATTAACAACCATATATAGTAAATTATAGAATTATAAATTTAGTCCTACTATATACATATAAATATGCCGCAACTATATACCAGCATCTAATTTGTGTCAGATTCAAATGTACGAAATTGCCCGTACCATTTTACATATTTACTAACAAGCATGGTAAAACCAAGTGAAACTATCTATCGTGATGATCCGTACGATTTACGTCGATTCACGAAGGCACAAAAAAATACCTATGCAAGCGCTCTTGCAGAGCTAAGAAGTGGCAAAAAAAAATCTCACTGGATGTCGTATATATTCCCGCAGATTGATGGATTGGGACACAGTCCAACTTCAAAACGCTATGCCATTAAGAGCATAGAAGAAGCAAGACAATACCTAGATCACCCTGTGCTTGGAAAAAGACTATTGGAGTGTGTAAATACTATTCTTGCTATTGAAGAGAGCTCAAGCTTAGATATATTTGGCCATTCTGATGACTTAAAGCTTAAGTCTTCCATGACGTTGTTTGCATGTATAGCAAATAGCCGCCCTGTGTTCGCTCGTGTTCTTGATAAATATTTTAATTGTGATCGTGATGTCAAAACGCTTCAACTGTTTGAAAAGATCAGAGAAAAATAAGCCATGAAAAAGCCAATGTGCCGAACAAGTACATAAGTCGCAGTGGTGCCGGCAATCTTGAGTATTAGTGGTGTGTTTTACTTGTCCAAATTAAAACACTTTTTAGTGCCCAAGGTAAATATAATTACTAATGTATTATTATAGGCATTAAGTCCATGGTGGCCTTTTTATATGAAAATACCAATGTACCATTTCAACGCAGGCTACAAGCTTCTTTAAAGACAAAGAATCGAGCTGCCATTCGTGTATATGCGCCCTCCTCATGAGTCATTGCAATCATAATGCTTGCAAAAACTTAGTCTTTAAGAAACCTTGATTTGTTCTGTAAATCGACAGGTAATTCACTCTTCTGCCTAGCGCTAGATACGAAGATCTATTAGGAGTTGAACTAGTTATTTGCAAATGCTCGATTTGTTTCAGTAGCAAGAACTCAAGATTCAGTAACACATGCTAAAATGCTATCCCAAGTTCTCTAGTAAAATTGGGGTTCGAATTTACCAGCTCACTTAAAACCTAATCTACTAGAAGACAGGAAGCACAGCGGTGATTAGTGACAGTGTCACGTTTGTGGAAGATTCGAAAGGAATGGACCGGACCGGAGTAGTGGCTCTCCAAGAGCAGCCCCAGCGTGGCACATCATATAAAGAAGAAACCACATATTAATCTATTTGAGCAACCGCCTTTGTAAAAATATGAGTAAACTGTTATTGATTATAATGCTGGCTCTCATAAGCACTAGCTCAGTAGCAGCGTGGATTAAAGTTGGCAGCAATGAAACTGTTACTATCTACGCTCACCCTGCCACAATCCGTAAAACAACCGCCAATAACATAGAAATGTGGAGTCTGTATGACTACAACACGGTCCAGAAATCTATTGGTTCTAGGCCATATATGTCAGTGAAGTTTCACAATGAATATGACTGTAAGAAAGAACAAAGCAGAATACTTTATTCCGTTTCCCACTCTAAAAACATGGGAGGAGGCAGGTCAATCTATAACGGTACATCCGATATGATTTGGACTCCAATTCCGCCTGAGCGCACAATCAAACTTTTATGGAAATTTGCCAGTGGAAAGTAATGGGTCGATGATAAACGTTCAGAGCTTAACTCCATCAAAAACTTTTTTGTGCTATGAGTCCATTAGTTAAAACAAAGAGTCATGAATCGCCTATAAAGAATAATCTTGTTGTGTGCATTACTTGCTTTTTTTTGGCTTTTACTCAGAACTCGCTAGGGCAGATGAGCTCGCAGCTGG
>SPBV01000099.1 GCA_004525885.1 Nitrosomonadales bacterium | reverse complement strand
CCACCATATTTCTTTGCCAATACCACCGTGATCGCTGCCGTCAAAGTGGTTTTACCATGGTCTACATGACCAATCGTGCCTACGTTTACATGCGGCTTCGTCCGCTCAAATTTGCTTTTTGACATGATCGTTTCCTTTTCTAATACGCCTTTAGTATCCTGGTTTGTGGACCAAAATAAGCTTATGGAGCCCATGGCCAGGATTGAACTGGCGACCTCTCCCTTACCAAGGGAGTGCTCTGCCACTGAGCTACATGGGCAAGCACTATTACAACTTAATCGAGAATATCTACCTCTACAAAACTATTTAAAGTTGAATCTGGAGCGGGAGAAGGGAATCGAACCCTCGTCGTAAGCTTGGAAGGCTTCTGCTCTACCATTGAGCTACTCCCGCATCTAGTTCAATTCAGACAGAAAGAACTAACCATACCAACTTATGAACCAGCCACCACCCCCAACAAACTCATTACGGTTGTCAACGCCGCTCTCCCTAGATCCTTACAGCCACACCTAATTTGGTGGAGGGGGAAGGATTCGAACCTTCGAAGGCAGTGCCGTCAGATTTACAGTCTGATCCCTTTAACCGCTCGGGAACCCCTCCAAATGAAACCAGTTATTATGATTGCATTGATTCTATAAGTCAATGCGCCCCTAGCCCGGCACCTAGCTTCTTACGCGGACAAGAACATATGAAACAAGGTGAATCCGAATGAATTCAAACCAATAAATAAAAAAACACGCAATCTTTATACACGATAAATCACAAAAAACCACAACAGATTGGAACATATTAGGTCAACCAATTAATATATTATTTAATAATCTCCTTCCATCTTTTTAATACACGCGAGAACCTCATCTCTACCTCTTAGCACACTATGATTAAGTTTGGTTACTAGATACTAAGCAGCAGAAGCGCTCAATATAATTGTAGCAGGTCTAAGTTTATCTTGCTTTCATCCAACTTCCATAAGGAATGTATGACCTACCTAATTGAGGTTATCATCCTTCCAGTACTTAGTCCCTTTGACCACGGCCCTAAGCGCTAGTCCACTTTCCGTTAACTGGTAAATTGTTATACCATCGTACAAGATTTCACCCCCTACAGCCACGCCCGCATCTCCGGCTTTAGCTGTTACATCGGTATGAGCTCCAAATCCCCAACCTTCTTTGATGAATTTATTCAGAGTTATTTCGTCGTGAAAAACAAAAATAGCACGAAAATCCTTTATACCTAGTCCCAACCCAACACCAACCTCACCCATTTTCATGAAAATAGGCTTAGTTCCCTTGCGGTTTATAACTCCATGGCCGTTACCCACACTAACTAAAAATAATCCGATATTAGCGTTGCTAAAAACAGCATAGCCAGGTGCTGCCGAGATCTTAGATTTCGCCTCAGGATGAATATTATAAAGCTCTGAAAGCGCCTCATTTTTCATGGCAAAGATAGATCTACGCTTCGCTTCTGGTGTATTACCTGCGGTAGTAGCACAGCCATAACAAAATAAAATAATTAATAAGCCACACAATCCAATTGTTATACGCTCCATAGTTTCCGTCTCCGCATATTTAATTTGCTATTCTCATTCAATACACAACACACTGCAGTTATTCATTGTATTAGTTACAAAATATATTTTTTGTTTGCAACCTAATTTTCGCAAAGAAAAAAGTAAGCCCGGTGCGGCAGATTCTGATGACCCATTTTTAACAAAGAAAACTAAACGCGTATTTGTATCTTTGGACAGTAATGCTAAAGGCCGTCCTCTCATTCCTCTAGATTATAAAATATCATGATTAGAGACTATAGAAATGAGATTTAATGCCAATCTGCTGGCCATGTATCGTAAGCACATCATAACGAACTTATAATGTTGGGAAGATGGCCTTTTTGTACCAAAAATGGTCATAAATGACTGCTTAACTAGTCACAATGACTATTAGTGACTAGTTAAGCAGTCAAGGCCACACATAATCTAGTGATATATAAAGTTTACATCCAAGATATTAGTAATTATCATCGGAATTCCATTTCAAATGTCCGTTATACAAACATTAACCTAATAATTTATATGGAAATAAACTGATTAGAACGACAATGAACAACAGGATCATCACAGAAGTCTACTCACCCCTTTTACATAGAACATGTGCTCCATTTTATACTGGTGGTGTGGCAGAAATTCTTGCTTCTATTTACTGTATTGGTTCTTTCTTATATATCGCGATTGATCTCAGTAGACCCGCGAGTTTATATCTAATGACGCTTGCTGAATGATCCCACATACCGCTTCTCGTAATAGCACTGGTTACGGCTATTCTTTACCTATCAACATATCTTGTGCATCTTGTCTTCACCTGCAAGCACGGTAAAGCTTATACAAATCCTCAAGTCTCGATGACTGATAAAGTTTTCTTTTTAGTCGTTGCTGCGCTAGTGATTGGCATGCTCATGCTCCCATACATTGTTCAAAACATAGATTGAGCGGCACTACTCATGGTTCTATGTAGAACTATGAGCACGAATTAAATGTTCGCTTTTGCACAAAGCAAATATTAGTATTTTTGTTTTACGACATGGATGAGTCTCTAACTGATTACACATCCAGTTAGAAACTTATAGCAAGTGCTGTCGTCAGAAATGTATTGTTATTTGTAGTGCCACCATCTTGTCTGGTAAAAATACTATCTTTACTGACTAATGACCTTGCTTCAATCCGCCAGAGAAAATTTTTAGTGATGCGCCAGTCAAAATTAGCTGAGAAAGCCCATGTTTTAAAACCATTTGGTGAAATAGAGGAGACGATCACACTACTTTTATCATCATAATATTCTCCCCTTACTGCAATAGCTGTATTTGCTGACGGCGTGTAACGTAAAATAGCTGTGGGATTGAACCATGTATTAAAGGCTGATGAACCTTTATTTTTTTGTTCGACCCCAATATCAAAGCCCACTGTTGCCGCGAGCTTGTTATTCAGTTTAAAAACACCAAAGAAATTATGAAAATAGCGCATCAGTCTCATGCGATCAGCTGTATCAGTGCCAATGAACGTACTGCTATTTAAAGTCATTTTTGAGGAGGGACTGTAGGTAATTTGTGTGCCAAATGAAGGCAGAGTGTTTCCGTCTACAGGTGTAATACGCTGCCAACCGCTCAAAACTAATGCGCTTACGAACCATTTGCCATCATTTGAGGTATGGCTAATTCTACCCCCGGATTCAAAATAGGGGCTATTTTCATTTGCTATACTTCTGGTTAAAGTCCAGTTATCGTCCCCCTTAGCACTCTCAAACCCAAGATGGGAAGAAAAAACCCCTGTCTCAAACCATAGATTGTTTTTTTTAGAAAGTTTTACTGCAACACTGCCCTCATAGAGATTTTTCAGCAAGCCAGGCTCTGCTTTATAGTTAGCACGCATATAGGTACCCACAGCCAGAGCAAAATTGGCTTTGATATTTTCGGTATCGTAAGATGTTTTTAAAAATGCCAGATTTACTGCGAGCTCATTATCCCGGTTATGATTTACAAAAAGCGGAGATTTCCTATCATTAGCAGACCTACTAAGATCAACTGAATAATAAGTTTCTGCGTAACCACTAATCTTAAATGGTGAAATTAGGTTGTTTGTAATCGTTACAATTTCTTGTGCATATACTCCTTGGTTTATTAGCAAAAAACCGCCGATTACAACAATTTTCTTCATCTGCACTATTTCTAGATTCCTAATAACTAAGAATAATACAGTTTGAGCGTATTTTGCGATTCATTTATTAGTTTGTGATGAATGTTCGATTTTGACACAAAGTATACATTCAATCCTTTGAAAAGAAAGCTGCGAAAATCACGTTACAAACTGTAACTTCTGTTACATAATGAACAAAATTTTATTTATTTCCAAGCTATCAATAAATACACTGACGGGTCTACTGGGTACACTGGATTACCTTGGATGCTTGGTACGAGTATTTCAGGAAACTCTACCTGGTAAGTGTCATCATATTGGATCACAATAACTTCAACACTATGAAACTAAATTTAATATTAAGTATAACCGGCGTAAACTTTCCAATATGAAGCGAACTAAAGTTGTCGTTAAAGGTATCATTGGTAAATCACTATCCTATTGGCGGAATAGCGATAAAGAAACGTTAATAAAAGGAAACTCTATCGTGCCCTTTGATGAAAAAATAATTAGTGCCGTCTGGGCAAAAGGACAAGTGGTCGGAAGCAACAATCCGGACAATTACAGAAAAGATGAATGTGGTGCATGGATATATTTTTCACACTATAGCAATAGAGAGTCCCAATACGGATGGGAAATTGACCATATCACATTTGTAGACCACGTAGCTTCAGACGACTTAAATAACTTACGCCCCCTACAGTGGCAAAACAACGCCTGCAAGGGGTCTGGCGAACTCGCTTGTATCGTCACAGCTAACAAGACAAACAATGGTCCCACCAAAACCGGGTAATGTGGCTGCGATAAGATTCTGTCCACATGAACGGGATAACAGTGGTCGCGTTCTTCTGCCAGATCTCCTTTCCGCCTCTTCCACATCAGCTCAGCAAATTCTTTTTCCAATTTTGGCAAAAAAATACCAGTAAGAGAATCTACGAATACCCATTTCTGGCACAAAATTGACATTAACATCATCTATTTTCCGCGCCAGTTTCTGATGTCGCCTTGATAAGTTTATTAGTCTTTTTCTTCCCATTCTCCTGCCAGCTCCAAATAAATTTGCAAGACTCCATTGCCGTGTACAAATTTTATATATACCGGTTTTTCGTTGCGAAATATATCTATTATGTTCGCCAACATGGAGAAAAATAGATTCATCTCGGTTATGCCGTCTCTCTCTGAATCGTTCTCAAACTTTATGTCTGATTCACTGAAATTAATGTGGGCTAAAACTTTATTGTCAATTCCGCGCAGTGCAATTTTAGAGTGATTCGTCTAGAGACCGTCAGAACCCCCGAAAAAATATACTTGATAATTCATGGCCTCTGTATGCATGTTAATCATCTTCTTTAGAAGTTAATAATTTTATAAGCACGGTGCCCCATGAGAGAGCCATGTTGGGGGCACACCTAGTCTGAAACAGACTATGCTCCCTTATCAATGTAGTTCCCATTTTTTTCCTTCCCAAATTTTGGCGAAAAAATATTTTCAGAAATAAAATCTGTGAATGTCCGTTTGGCATAAATCAGGTGTTGATACGTTAACACTTTTGCGGCTGTCACTTCTTATCAAAAGACTTAAATCTAGCTATTTGATTATAGACAGTAGATAGCTGTTGTCTGAATGTAGTATCTTTATCAAACAAAAATATTGAAGGGAAGAAATGAAACTAGCTGATCTAACATCACACCATATTGAGGGAATTGCACTACATGGAGACACTCCGTTCAATGTTCCATTATTTTCTCATATTAAAGTAACTTATGGATGGGTGGATGCCCTGTTAAGAGCTAAGAGATCCCCCGCTGTTCTATGTAAGCGATCTTTTGAGAAATAGTTACTTCAACATATCAAGATATGTGCGGTTCGGTATTAGTGTCGCCATCTCTTTTCTTGGTTTAAATTTAATGAGACGTCAATTTTCGACAGTTAATGGCCCAATTTAACAATCAATAATGAAAACCCGGCTTAGCGTCAGGAATTTGCTCGAATAGCAATTATAGTTCTTACTAATATAGTTCTTGCTAATGTCCGCTTTTGGCACAAGTAGGTGCTCGATTTTATCGCCCGCACTGTTCGAATCTATACATGAAAATTGGTGGAACATTGAAAGCATAAGTACAGGGGAAACGAAGTTTAAAACTGAAAATAGTTAAAGCCATCGTTATGTTCAGGCGAGAGAGCAATCATACCGCAGCAAACACCACGGAGAATATCCAGGCAGGGCGTGAAGAAGATGCAAGCAAAGCCATAAAACGATCACGCCAACGAATAGGCGCAAAATGAAACAGGGAGGCAGCGATAAGTGCCAAGATTGCGGAAGTTGACAGCGGAAAAATTCCGCCATACACCGCTTATTTATAAGTGGTGAAATTCTTTTTATATTCCTGCTAACATGCATACTTATCAGTCGTAGTATGGGAGAAATTATGTTTGGATTTCCAAAATCTGAATCGAAAGGTTACAAAATCGCTGATGAATGCTTTGAGCATGGTTTAAAAAAAGGGGCGTTTGTAAAGCTCAGCAGAATGCTGGGATACATTGAATTAATGTCTCTTTCTAAAGCTGTAGAATATGGCTTTTATAAAAGAATAAATGAATTAATTAAAAGCGGAGAGATAATGAGTTATTGCTTCCAAGGCGGCGAACAAGTTTTTGTTCATAAGGACTATGAAGCTAAATTTCAAGAATTATTACCGAACGCAACAAATGACACTAAAAAATAATCTGTGAATGTCCGCTTTGGCGGTAACTTCAATTGGTCGATGCAACACTTTAATCTTAGCAGTAAAAAGAT
>SPBV01000256.1 GCA_004525885.1 Nitrosomonadales bacterium | reverse complement strand
GTGTTTTGGCTTCACCCAATGAACCGGAGAAAGCAACTGAAATATTACACGAACATGTTGCGCCTTTACTTCAAGTTGCTGTAAGAAATTATGATTTCGTTATTCTAGATATTGGGCGCCGTATGGATGCGGTATCAATCGAGGCATTGGATAAAGTTGACATGATTTTCCCTATCGTACAACAAACCTTGCCTTTTATTCGTGATGCCAAACATTTAATTGATGTTTTCTATTCACTTGGCTATGGTGAGGAAAAAATTCGCTTAATAATTAATAGATATGATAACAAGAATGAAATTACGCTAGAAGATATAAAGAATACTTTGAAGATTCCGATATTTAAGTCAATACCAAACAATTATTCCGTTGTTGAAGAATCAGTCAATCATGGTATTCCTGTTATTAAATTGGCTAAACGTAGTCCAATATCACGAAAATTGCTAGAAATTAGTGCGGAATTGGGTGGAAATAATGATCAGGGGGGCTGGTTTAAAAAATTGTTTTAATTTAGGAGATATTTTTCTAGTTTAAGGAAATAAAAGGAATATGAAGATAGATGCTCAGCAGCTTCCGTGTAAATCATATCCCAGCATGAAAAGTATAATAACAAAGTCTTCACAGAAGACTACTGAGAAATGAATAACGAATTAACGGATAAGATGTTTACACTTAAATGCGTTCAATATTTATAGGGTTTTAATTAATGTCTATACGAGATCGATTGCAACATTTGGGAAAGAGTATCGCTGATAATCCTGATAATGTGTTTGTTATCCGAGAAGATAATACGGAGAATGAAAAAACAATTTACCAGGGATTAAAAACCCATATCCATCAAAAAATGCTTGATCGAGTTGATCTTTCAGCAATGGAGAGCTTGCCAGCAGAGCGCCTGATGTCTGAAATTAAGGCGCTGGTTGAACAACTTCTGATAGAAGAGAAAGCGCCTATTAACCTTGTGGAGAAAGGACGTTTAGTTGCCGACATTCAGAATGAGGTACTTGGTCTGGGTCCACTAGAGCCATTACTGGATGATCCGACGATATCCGATATACTCGTCAATACTTATAGCCAGGTATACGTGGAACGACAAGGCAAGCTGGAATTAACAGATATTCATTTCGCAGATAATGGGCATCTATTAAAAATTATTGACCGTATAGTATCTAGAGTGGGGCGCAGAGTTGATGAGTCAAGTCCCATGGTGGATGCGCGCTTGCCTGACGGTTCTCGTGTGAATGCCATAATTCCGCCACTGGCAGTAGATGGGCCTTTGCTGTCAATTCGTCGTTTCTCGGCAGTTCCACTCAAAATAAACGATATAATTCGTTATAAATCACTAACCCCTGCAATGTCGGAAATCATTGAGGGACTGGTTAAAAGTGAATGTAACATTCTCATTTCTGGTGGAACGGGGAGTGGTAAAACAACACTCCTCAATATCTTATCTGGTTTTATACCACCAAATGAACGTGTGGTTACTATAGAAGATGCAGCTGAATTACAGTTACAACAGCCGCATGTTGTGCGTCTTGAGACTCGCCCTCCCAATGTGGAAGGTAAAGGTGAAGTAACGCAGCGTTCATTGGTGCGCAACAGTCTGCGTATGCGCCCGGACCGGATCATGATTGGCGAAGTGCGTGGCGCTGAAGCTATAGACATGTTACAGGCTATGAATACCGGCCATGAAGGTTCTTTGGCAACTGTCCACGCTAATACACCCAGAGATGCGCTCGGCCGAATTGAAAATATGGTTGGTATGGCTGAAATGGGTTTGTCTTTAAAAGCGATACGACAACAGGTCAGTTCAGCTATCGGGGTGGTGATTCAAGTTTCACGAATGCAGGATGGAAAACGTAAGGTATCAAGTATTCAAGAAATTACTGGAATGGAAGGCGATGTTATAACCATGCAGGAAATTTTTACTTTTACACAAACAGGCATTAATGAGAAAGGCGAGATACAGGGATATTTTCATGCGACAGGTATCCGTCCTCTGTTTAGTGAACGTTTGAAAATATTTGGTGTGTCATTAAGTGATGAACTTTTTGACCCTTCTTTACGTTTTGAATAACGGGGTTTATATGTAATGGATTACCTTTATTATTTGTTTATAGTATTAGCATTTGTTGCGGTTGTATTGCTATTAGAAGGTGTCTATCTAATGTGGAATACCTACAAGGGCCCAAATGCTGTTCGTATTGAGACACGCTTGCAAGCAGTATCAGCTGGTTGGCATGGTTCGCCTGAAAAAACAGAAATTTATAAGCGTCATCTTTTGAGTAATTCTCCTAAGATGGAGCGTCTTCTGATGCAAGTGCCACGAATCCATAGTCTTGATCGGTTTTTGGTGCAATCTGGATTGGAATTAAACGTATCCATGTATTTAACCTATACCTGGATGTCTTTTTTGGGTGGTTTTGCAATTGCTACACTGCTTAATTTTATA
This sequence comes from Nitrosomonadales bacterium, assembly GCA_004525885.1. Classification (GTDB taxonomy): domain Bacteria; phylum Pseudomonadota; class Gammaproteobacteria; order Burkholderiales; family Nitrosomonadaceae; genus BJGV01. The sequence continues at coordinate 489 of SPBV01000256.1, read as the reverse complement.
TTCCTGGTTTCACTACTTTGTGCCTTTATTACCGGACTGCTCCCTACTATTATAATTTATAATGCCGGAAAAAAACGTATGATATTAATTGACGAACAATTACCTGATGCGATAGATCTGATGTCCCGAGCACTAAAATCTGGGCATGCCTTTTCTTCTGCGCTGGAGATGGTGGCTACCGAAGGAACAGCGCCTCTAGCAAGTGAGTTTCGTACAACATTTGATGAAGTTAATTACGGAATTTCAATGCAGAATGCCTTGATGAATTTAAGTTATAGAGTACCTAGTATGGATTTACGCTATTTGGTCATTGCTGTAATTATACAGCGTGAAACTGGTGGTAACCTATCTGAACTTTTGGAAAAAATCAGTAGTTTGATTCGTGAGCGCCATAAATTATTTGGTACCATTCGCGTGCTATCAGCGGAAGGTCGTTTGTCTGCATGGATTCTTGGTTGTCTGCCTTTTATAATGGCGCTTGTAATATAT
>SPBV01000049.1 GCA_004525885.1 Nitrosomonadales bacterium | reverse complement strand
GACCCAATCATGAACATGATCAATAGCTGCATTAGCAGCACTGGCGGCACTTGATAAGCCTCGAGCTTTAATAATTGACATACCACGTTCCTGCACAGTAGGGATAAAATCGTTTTCTACCCACTCTTGATTATTAATGAGAGTATTGACAGCTATATTATCTATTTCTGCGTAACTTAAATCCGGGTATTGAGTAGCAGAATGATTCCCCCACACAACCATTTTACTGATGCTATAAACGGGTTTGGCAAGTTTTATAGCTATCTGTGATAGTGCACGATTATGATCTAATCGCATCATGGCAGAAAAGTTGCTCGGTTTCAGTCCCGGTGCATTTTTCATTGTAATTAACGCATTGGTGTTGACAGGATTTCCGATAACTGTAACTTTTACGCCTCGATTTGCAACTTCATCTAATGCTTTTCCCTGAGTAGTAAATATTGCACCATTAATTTTTAGCAGATCTTTGCGTTCCATACCCTTACCGCGTGGCCGCGCACCTACTAGTAATACAATACTTGCATCTCGGAAAGCGATTTTAGGATCATCAGTTGCTATTACGTTTGACAGGAGTGGAAATGCGCAATCTTCCAGTTCCATAACTATGCCTTTAAGAGGCATTTGTGATTCAGGTATATCAAGTAGCTGCAAAATGATTGGCTGATCTTTCCCAAGCATGTCACCTGTTGCAATACGAAAAAGAAGGCTATAACCAATCTGGCCTGAAGCGCCGCTAACTGCAACGCGAATGGGTGGCTTCATTTTTTCTCTCCCAATAAAACTGGCTAATTAACCGGATTTTTTATTAAAGTCTTTGAAAGGTAGTAAAGTGTGGAACACAATCGTATGATAGAAAGCCATCCCAATGCCATAATTGTTTACACGATACATATATTTTTTCTAGGCTATTTTCTAGGGACATACTTATTTAATACGTTTGCTCATTATTGCATGCTTAGCGCCCATGACTATAAAAATATTCCTCTGTCACCATTAATTTATGTAGATTCAACAATCTGTTCGGGGTTAGTTTGAAGCCGTCTGCTAAAATATCAAGCTTGTATCAACATGTGTAAGGGGCTAAACTCGCCCCTGATTTGATCTGGTTGCATAGAAGAGAAAATTGTACAGAAAACGCCCCAAGCATCTTAATCTTATGGAAATCAATCTGCCTTTGCCTGCAGTGATTTCGATTCTTCACCGTGTGAGTGGAGTGCTTCTTTTTTTCCCTGGAATTCCTATTCTACTTTACAGTCTGCAGATGATGTTGGACTCGCCTCAAAGCCATGACGAGTTTCACGAGATTTTGACCTGTTTGCCGGTCAGGTGTGCACTGATAATTTTATTATGGTCTCTCATGCACCATTTATGCGCAGGTATTCGCCATCTGGCATTAGATTTACATTATGGCATTGAGCTAGAGCAGGCGAGAATAAGTAGTAGGCTAGTATTTGTGGCGGGAGCTATTCTCACAATATTGTTTGGGGCCGCAATATGGTAAAGCGCATAGTTACTGGTGCTCATTACGGGTTACTAGATTGGCTAGTACAACGTGTTACTGCTGTTGTGATGGCAATATACATTCTATTGGTGATTGCGCTATTACTATTTTTTTCACCACATGAATATGCTGACTGGAAAGCAATATTTGCTAATCAATGGATACGTATAGTTTCTTTCCTTTTTTTTGTAAGTCTTTGTTGGCATGCCTGGATTGGGATACGTAATATTCTGATGGATTATATTCACGAAACAGGTGTACGCCTGACCATTCAAGTGCTAGTTATTTTTTCGTTATTTTTTTATGCCGTATGGGCTATTGAAATTATATGGGTCTAATGGGTCTAGTATGGCAATAATCAAAAGAAAATTCGATGTAGTTATTGTTGGAGCGGGTGGTGCAGGGATGCGCGCTGCTTTGCAATTATCAGAAGCAGGATTTAAAGTTGCAGTATTGTCTAAAGTATTCCCTACCCGATCACATACTGTAGCTGCACAAGGAGGCATTGCTGCATCACTTGGTAATGTCACTGAGGACAGTTGGCACTGGCATATGTATGACACGGTAAAAGGTTCTGATTATCTCGGCGATCAGGATGCCATTGAGTTTATGTGCCGACAGGCAAGTGAGGTGGTCTATGAACTAGAACATTTTGGAATGCCATTCGATCGATTGGAGAATGGAAAAATTTATCAGCGCCCCTTCGGTGGCCAATCCCAGAATTTTGGTGGGGCACAGGCGACGCGTTCCTGTGCTGCAGCAGATCGAACCGGGCATGCTTTACTGCATACATTATATCAACGTAACGTGCGTGCTAATACCCAGTTTTTTGTTGAGTGGATGGGGCTGGACCTGATTCGAGATGAGCAGGGAGATGTACTTGGCGTGACGGCTCTTGAAATGGAAACAGGAGAGGTTATGGCGTTACAAGCCAGGGCCGTGTTGTTGGCCACTGGGGGTGGTGGGCGTATTTTCCAAGCTAGTACTAATGCTTTTATCAATACAGGTGATGGCCTTGGTATGGCAGCGCGTAGCGGGATTCCATTGGAAGATATGGAGTTCTGGCAGTTTCACCCTACCGGTGTGTATGGGGCTGGCGTGCTCATCAGTGAGGCTGTACGCGGAGAAGGTGGATATTTACTCAATAAGGATGGCGAGCGTTTCATGGAACGCTATGCACCCAACGCCAAAGATTTGGCTAGTCGTGACGTAGTTTCTCGTGCCTTGACTATGGAGATTAAAGAGGGACGTGGTTGTGGAAAGAATGCGGATCATCTACTGTTGAAGCTCAACCATCTTGATGCAGATGTAATAAAAATGCGGCTACCAGGTATTCGTGAAATTGCCATTAAGTTTGCACAGGTGGACCCGATCAATGAGCCAATTCCAGTCGTGCCTACAGCGCATTACATGATGGGTGGTATTCCCACTAATTTTTATGGGCAGGTTGTTGCTCCATACAAAACAGGACCTGAAGAGGTGGTGCAAGGCTTATATGCGGTTGGTGAGTGCGCCTGTATTTCAGTTCATGGTGCGAATCGTCTAGGAACCAATTCTCTGCTTGACATACTTGTATTTGGACGAGCTGCTGGCAGGCAGATTATCGAAGACTTGAAAAAGAATTCTCATCACAAAAAATTGCATACTGACTCTATGGATATGTCATTAGCACGACTTGTTCGTCTGGATAGCCAAAAGGATGGGGAGAGTGTGGCTCAAGTGGGCGAAGCATTACGCAAGACCATGCAGGAGCATTGTGGCGTGTTTCGTTTCGCAGATATGTTAAAAGAAGGAGTGACAAAAATTAGCGAGATTGCAGAACAAACTAATCACACCGAAATTAGGGATAAAAGTAAGGTTTTTAATACTGCACGAGTAGAAGCGTTGGAACTTACCAATCTAGCTGAAGTTGCTCTAGCTACTATAGTGTCAGCAGAAGCTCGTAATGAGAGCCGTGGTGCTCATGCCCGCGACGACTTTTCTATACGAGATGATAACAAGTGGCTTAAGCATACTCTATATTTCAGAGAGGGTCGGCGGCTAGATTACAAACCAGTGAGGTTGAAACCACTGACTGTGGAATCATTCCCACCAAAAGCAAGAACTTACTAAAATATTTAGGCAACAACAAAACCCCAAAGATTGGTTTGTTACTCTATAACACTGTTTTTTATATGTTATTATAATTTATTAATTACGGAGCAAGTATGCGTTTTTCAATTTATCGATATGATCCTGACAAGGATGAAAAACCGTATATGCAGGAATACGACATAGAACTAGAACCAGCTGATAAAATGCTGCTTGATGCGTTGATACGTATCAAGATTGTAGATGATAGTTTGAGCTTGCGCCGATCTTGTCGTGAGGGGGTGTGTGGTTCAGACGGAATGAATATAAATGGACGCAATGGGTTGGCCTGTATCACACCAATTTCTGGTTTAAAAGAGCCGGTAGAATTACGACCACTTCCAGGTTTACCTGTAATACGCGACTTGATTGTGGACATGACCCAATTTTTTAGGCAGTACCACTCAATTAAGCCTTATCTCATCAATAACGATCCACCACCGGAAACTGAACGTTTACAGTCTCCTGAAGAAAGAGCAGAACTCGATGGTGTATACGAGTGCGTACTTTGTGCGTGTTGCTCCACAGCATGCCCCTCGTTCTGGTGGAATCCTGATAAATTTGTCGGTCCTGCTGGATTGTTGCAAGCATATCGTTTTCTTGCCGATAGTCGTGATCAGGCTACTGCGGAGAGGTTAGATAATCTTGAGGATCCGTATCGCCTATTTCGCTGTCATTCTATTATGAACTGTGTGGATACGTGTCCTAAGGAGTTAAATCCAACTAAAGCCATAAACAAGATTAAGGCTATGATGGTCAAAAGAACTATATGAAAGAGTTGGATCGTGTCCGTTGGCGCTGCCGCCGGGGTATGCTAGAACTAGATATTGTATTGCAAGAGTTTGTGGATAAACACTATATGCGATTGAGCGAGACCGAATTGCAGCAGTTCGATACATTGCTAAATTTTCCTGACAATGATCTGTGGGATATGATTACGGCAAAAAAAGAGATAGAAGATATAAAGCTGAGATCTGTGTTACAACTTTTACGAGCAGATTAATTCTTTCTGCGGTAGTTCTCACTAATTATCAAAAAGGTGGAGAGTTCATATGGAGCAAAAAAAGGTAGCTAAACTAGATCTGGGAAATGGTGAGCAGCTTATTGAACTCCCAATTCTATCTGGGAGCATGGGGCCAGACGTGATAGATATTCGTAAATTACATGCAACGAGTGGTATGTTTACTTATGATCCAGGCTTTCTTTCTACAGCTAGCAGTAGCTCTGAAATAACATTTATTGATGGGGATAAAGGCATATTACTTTATCGAGGCTACCCGATCGAGCAGTTGGCTGAACACTGTGATTTTATGGAAGTGTGTTATTTATTGATGAAAGGCGAATTGCCTACGAATGACCAGAGAGATAAGTTCGTAAAATCTATCAATGAACATTCGATGGTGCATGAACAGCTTATACGATTCTATGCCGGGTTTCGTCGTGATGCTCATCCAATGGCTGTGACGGTGGGAGTGGTGGGTGCATTATCTGCATTTTATCATGAGGCCCTTGATGTTTCAGATGCTTCGCATCGTGATCTCTCAGCTATTCATTTGATCGCAAAATTGCCAAATATTACTGCGATGGCATATAAATATAATCGCGGCCATCCTTTCAATTATCCTTGTAATCATCTTAGTTATGCAGCAAATTTCATGCATATGATGTTTGCTGTTCCTGCTGAGGAATATAAGCCTAACCCAGTATTAGCGAGGGCACTGGACCGTATCCTAATTTTACATGCCGACCACGAACAAAACGCTTCTACTTCTACGGTTCGTTTAGCTGGTTCCAGTGGAGCAAATCCATTTGCCTGTATCTCAGCAGGTATCGCTTGTCTGTGGGGGCCAGCGCATGGTGGAGCGAATGAAGCATGTTTGAATATGTTAGAAGAAATTGGTGATGAATCACGCATTGGCAAGTATATTGATCGAGCGAAGGACTCAAATGATTCTTTTAGATTAGTAGGTTTTGGTCATAGGGTATATAAGAATTTTGATCCTCGTGCGAAGTTGATGCGTGAAACCTGCCACGAGGTGTTAAACGAATTAGGATTACAAGATGACCCTCTATTCAAGCTAGCAATGAAATTGGAGAAGATTGCGCTGGAAGATGAGTATTTTATTTCTAGGAAACTCTATCCTAATGTTGATTTCTATTCGGGTATTGTGCAACGTGCGCTTGGTATTCCATCATCTATGTTCACAGCTATATTTGCTACAGCACGTACGGTAGGGTGGGTTGCTCAATGGAGCGAGATGATCGCTGACCCTGCACAAAAAATAGGGCGTCCGCGTCAACTCTATACTGGCGTTACCACGCGAAAAGTATTACCGATCTCAGAACGAAAATAGTTTGGTCTGTTAGTTATCTCTAAAGCAAGATTGGTTATTATGATTAAGCAATTGTTTAATACTTCAATGTTATATGGTGCGAATGCACCGTTTATTGAGGAGCTTTATGAGGACTATCTTCAATGCTCGACCTCGGTCCCGCTAGAGTGGCGTGGATACTTTGATGGATTACAACAAGGGAAGGGGAAGGTTGCACGCGACATTCCACATGGTCCGGTCATTGAGTCATTTATTCGAGTAGAAAAAGAACGTCGTAGAAACGGTCACGGTGCTTCTGAATTTATACACGATGCCTCTGAGGAACGTAAGCAGGTATCAGTACTACAGATAATCAATGCTTTTCGTTTTCTTGGTGTACGTCAGGCTAATCTTGACCCACTTAAACAATTAGAAAAACCATATATTCCTGAGCTTGATCCACTGTTCTATGGGTTGACTGAGGAAGATATGGGTACCGTATTTAATACGGGTTCACTAGTCGGCCCAGATTTCGTGCCACTACGGAAAATTTTACAATTGCTTCAGCATACCTACTGTGGGAGCGTCGGGGTAGAGTACATGTACATGACCGATACCGAGCAAAAACGCTGGATACAGAACCGTATAGAAGGCACGTGTTCTCAGCCCGATTTCTGTGCTGAGTATAAGCGTCATATTCTAGAACGCCTTAGTGCGGCAGAGGGATTAGAAAAGTATTTGCATACTCGCTATGTTGGACAAAAACGTTTTTCCGGTGAAGGTGGCGAAAGTTTAATTCCATTATTGGATAACTTATTACAGCGTTCTGGTCGAATAGGTGTCCAAGAGGTGGTTATTGGTATGGCACATCGTGGGCGACTCAATGTGTTAGTAAATACTCTAGGTAAAATGCCAGCTGATTTATTTCGGGAGTTTGAGAACAAGCATGTTCAGGAGTTGACTGCGGGAGATGTTAAGTATCATCAAGGATTTTCTTCATCCATATCAACCCCTGGTGGCGTTATGCGAACGACGCTAGCATTTAATCCATCACATCTTGAAATCGTTAATCCTGTAGTGGAAGGATCGGTACGTGCTCGGCAACATCGCCTATTAGATAAGACGGGCAATATGGTATTACCAGTATTGTTGCACGGTGATGCTGCGTATTCTGGTCAGGGCGTGGTGATGGAGACATTAAACCTATCCCAGACTCGTGGTTATGGAACTGGCGGTACGGTACATGTCATCATTAATAATCAGATTGGTTTTACAACATCCGATCCACGCGATTCACGTTCTACACTGTACTGTACTGAGGTTTCGAAAATGATTGAGGCGCCAATATTCCATGTAAATGGTGATGACCCTGAGGCAGTAGTGATGGTGAGTGAGATTGCGCTTGATTTTCGGATGAAGTTTCATAAGGATGTGGTCATAGATATGGTTTGTTTTCGTCGTCTTGGCCACAACGAACAGGATGAGCCAATGGTGACGCAACCATTGATGTATAACATTATCAGCCAACATCCCGGTACACGAAAACTCTATGCTGACAAACTAGAACTTGAGGGGGTTATTAAGACTAGTGAAGCTGAAGAGATACTTGCGAATTATCGCAATGACATGGATGCGGGTCGTAACCCTAATAAGACCATATGTTATGGTAAAAAGTCGTCACGTGCAGCGGAATGGGCGCCTTTCTTAAAGGCGAGCAAGTGGAATCAAAAGGTAAAGACTGGCTTGTCGATGGCAAAATTAAAACATCTGGCTGAAAGGATTACTGATATTCCTGACAACTTTAAGTTGCATTCTCGAGTGAGAAAAATTATTGATGATCGTCGTTTAATGGGTGAAGGAAAACTATTTCTAGATTGGGGTATGGCAGAAAATCTTGCCTATGCAGCGCTCTTGAACGATGGGTTTCCAATACGTATTTCAGGACAAGATTCAGGGCGTGGAACTTTTTTCCATCGTCATGCAGTGTTACACAATCAAAGTCGGGAACAATGTGACGAAAGCACTTATCTCCCGCTCCGTCATATCGCACCGGAACAACCACACTTTGGGATAATCGATTCGATGTTATCAGAGGAGGCAGTTCTTGCTTTTGAGTATGGGTATACTACAGCTGTACCTAATGAACTTGTGGTTTGGGAGGCACAATTCGGAGACTTTGCTAATGGTGCTCAGGTGGTAATTGATCAGTTTATAGCATCTGGAGAGGCTAAATGGGGGCGACTATGTGGCTTAGTTATGATGCTTCCACATGGATACGAGGGGCAAGGACCAGAACACTCCTCAGCGCGACTCGAACGTTACCTACAATTGTGCGCTGAATACAACATTCAGGTTTGTGTGCCATCTACTCCAGCACAGATGTTTCATTTGTTGCGGCGTCAAATGATTCGTCCACTACGTAAACCGCTTATAATCATGAGTCCAAAAAGTATGTTACGTCGTAAAGAGTCAGTATCAAATCTAGAAGATTTAGCTAACGGACAATTTCAAGCTGTTATTCCGGAAGTAGAAAATCTCAACCCTAAGATAGTCCGACGTATTATTGCCTGTAGTGGAAGAGTTTATTACGATCTATTGGCTTACCGGAAAGAACATAAAATTGAAGATATAGCGGTTGTCCGCATTGAGCAGTTATATCCATTTCCTCATAATGAGTTCCAAGCTGAGGTCGACCGTTTTGAGAAGGCTAAAGATGTGCTTTGGTGCCAGGAGGAACCAGGAAACCAAGGTGCTTGGCATCGTATTCAGCACTATTTGTTACGGCATCTAGGGCTTAATCAGATCCTTGGTTATGCGTTACGTCCATCTTCGGCATCACCTGCTGTGGGGTATTTGGCAAAACATAATTTTCAGCAAAAAGAATTGGTTGAAGCAGCATTTCGCAAGAGAATCTAACCTAAAGGAAAGGTCATGCAAGTCGAAGTTAAGGTTCCAGTGTTATCTGAGTCGGTAGCGGAGGCTACCCTGGTTTCTTGGCATAAAAAACAGGGAGAATTTGTTGAGCGTGACGAAAATCTGATAGATATTGAAACTGACAAAGTTGTATTGGAGTTGCCAGCACCGGTAACTGGTATGCTGACAAAAATCATGAAGGGTGATGGTGCCACAGTGGTCAGCAGTGAGCTTATTGCTATAATAGATACTGAGGTTGCTGCTCCTGCTAAAAAATCTATAGTCACAGAAAAACAAGCTATGCTGCCTGCAGCAAAGAGAATAGCAGCGGAGGAAAATCTCAAAGCTGAGGAAATTAACGCAATCCGTGGCAGAGGTCGTGGGGGGCGTATTACAAAGGAAGATATTGTTGAGCACGTAGAGTCTCAATCCACTCTAGCAACTCCCGCGGATTCGGTATCCATATCAGAAGTTGGTCGACCTGAACAACGTGTGGCCATGTCTAGATTACGTTTACGTATAGCTGAGCGGATGGTGCAATCACAATCAACTGCAGCAATACTTACAACGTTTAATGAAGTGGACATGCAAGCGATAATAGACTTTCGTGCCCGATATAAGGAAAGGTTCGAGAAAGAGCATGGAGTCAAGCTTGGGTTCACCTCATTTTTTGTTATGGCTGTGGTAGCGGCACTGAAGAAGTTTCCTGTCGTCAATGCTTCGGTGGATGGTAAGGATATTATTTATCACGGATATTACGATATAGGCATTGCGGTAGGGAGCCCGCGAGGGTTGGTGGTTCCAATTATTCGCGATGCAGATCGTCATTCTCAAGCTGAAATCGAAAAACAAATTGCTGATTTCGGCAAACGTGCTCAAGAAGGTAAACTTAAAATCGAAGAGTTAACGGGAGGTACCTTTTCTATTACCAATGGCGGTGTATTTGGTTCGATGCTCTCTACTCCTATTATCAACCCACCACAAAGTGCAATTCTTGGTGTTCATGCCATTAAGGAGCGCCCAGTAGCAATAAATGGCCAAGTAGTTATCCGTCCAATTAATTATTTAGCGCTATCTTATGACCATCGGATTATAGATGGGCGTGAAGCAGTACTCTCTCTTGTGGCCATGAAAGAGGCACTTGAGTCTCCGATGAGCCCATTACTGGAAGATTAGAGACAGAGAAATTATTTTATTCATGGTAAAACAATAAGTAAATAGCATAATTTATGTTTAACATTATATTTATAAGACAGCAGAATGACCCAACTTTTTGATGTAGTCGTGATTGGTGCAGGGCCTGGAGGTTATGTGGCAGCAATCCGTTGTGCCCAATTGGGGCTCAATACAGCCTGTATTGATGAGTGGAAAAACCCACAGGGAAAAGCAAGTCTTGGTGGTACTTGTCTCAATGTAGGTTGTATTCCTTCTAAGGCTTTACTGGAATCTTCCGAAAATTTTGAGCGTGTTGCACATAAATACTCTGCTCATGGAATTAAGGTAGAGGGCCTGTCAGTAGATATTCCTGTAATGATTTCCCGTAAGGAAAAAATTGTCACGGAATTCGCTAATGGAATCGCCATGTTATTTAAGAAAAATAAAGTTACTTCAATACATGGACAAGGAACGTTGGTTAAGGATAAAAGTGACCAGAAAAACTGGAAAGTTAAAATTCAGAACAGCGATAAAGAAGAAACGATTGAGGCAAAATACATCATTATTGCCACAGGTTCGACACCACGCCAGTTACCATCCATAG
>SPBV01000212.1 GCA_004525885.1 Nitrosomonadales bacterium | reverse complement strand
TTATTATCCCAACCAATCCATCAGTTACCCCGCATTATGTTTGGCAAGACTTTTCAAGGGAGACAGCATATCCAAATTAGCCTGAGAAGCTCAAGATAAAACGGAATCAGAAAAGAATAGATGGCTATGAGGGTGTTATTGAGAACAATTCTGAAACATTACTGCGTAGAAAACTTGGATAGAATGTCGGATCAAAGGTGAGGCTCGCCATTTACAAGCATTTACAAGCCGGGTTTGATCAGTTTACATGATAAAGAAGGGAAAACGAACTACTCCAGAAGTTAAGCGATCCTGAATAGCTTATTTATAATTATAATGGAATTTATCTTGCTATTTTCTGGAGCGCAGTACTAACAAGAATAGCAATATTTTCAAGTGAATCGTCATTCCAAACAGACACAAATAAGTTTGTGCTAAGACATGCTGAGAGCAACCTTAATAGTAAGTAAGAAAACAAAATCGAAGCCAAGCAAGAAATAACTGTTCTAAAATAATTTTCAAAAATTTCTGGCCAATTGAATGTGTACTTGTACATGCCCATTGTAATTTTCCTACTATTTGAAATATACGGTTAAAAAGGGAAATAGCCTGCTTGTCATCCTATAAATTAATCTGTTTGGTGAGGCCCACGAAATATGGGTAAATATTTTAATGGAATTTTTAACTAATTTTGATTCTACAGGATAGGCAGACGATATAAAAACATTACAAACATTATTTTCAATTAAAGTTATTAACACCAATGTACGTAGTAATACTCAGGAAACGAATATGGGTATGAAAATCTAATGCTTCAAGACTTATTCACAGGATAAAACATTAAATGAGAATCGGGCTTCCTTTATATTATGTGGCAACACAAGGCGCACGATACTAAATTTGAAAATACGCTGTCAGTACAATGGCAAAAGAATATTTTAAAGATAAATTTCTATGAATTATTTTAATGACAAGCAAAGTTTGAATAGAAAAAAATTACAGTATCGTATTAATCCATATAAAGAGAGAGGTATGGTCGCTGTTGTTGTTGCATTGTCAATGGTAGTTTTAGTTGGTTTCGTTGGACTCGCCCTGGATCTGGGAAAACTTTTCGTGACCAAAACAGAGTTGCAAAGCAGCGCGGATGCCTGTGCATTGGCTGCTGCTGCTGAATTAACAGGCACCAGTAATAATCAATTGGATGTTGCTGAAGAGGCAGGTGTCGCAACTGGTATTAGAAATAATGTGATGTTCCAGGATGAAGCAGTTAGCATTGCTGGCAGTGATGTAACTTTTAGTGATTCTTTGGATGGCTCATACTCTACTAAGGATGGCGTAGCAGCACCATTAGATATGAGATTTGCACGTTGTACGGTTGATCGTGCTGATATTCCTAATTGGTTTATGCAAGTACTTGGGATTGGCAACCAGGATGTTAATGCTACAGCGGTGGCTACTTTAGCACCATCACAAGAGTTTTCATGCGCTATTCCTATGGGAATATGCGAAAACAAAATTGATAAAGTAAATAGCCCTGGTAAATGGCTGAAAGGCGTTGCTGATGCTGGAAATTCAGTAACGGGTGATTTTGGGTGGATTAGATTTGGAGATACAAATAGTGCTGCTGAATTAGATAATATTTTAGAAGGTTCATGTGGCGTGGTAGATATTCCTGCTATAGGTGCTGATATTGGAAAGTCTGGTTCTGTAAACTCACTTTCAAAAGCCTGGAATACTCGGTTTGGTATATACCAAAATAATCCAGATAAGCCTCAGTTTAAAGGGGACGAAGGAAGTCCTGATAGAACAGGCTATGCATATTACCCCGGATCGGTTGATAGTCCTGAATTACTACCTCTGGTTAGCATACCGCCAGATCTGAATGTAGTTTACAACAGATATGCGGATTATCAAGATAAAGCCTCGGCTTACGTGCCCTATCAAGGAAATAGTGCTTTAACCGATACAGTTCCATTACTTAAGCCCAAAGGAGGTAACAACCCGTTAACAAATCTTCAAGCTTTTGGTGTTAACAATCGCAGAGTATCTATTGTAGCAGTTTTAGAAGGAGATGCACCAAGTTGTCTTGATAGCCCGACACTAAAAGAATGGGCTTGTGTATTTATGTTGCATCCAATGAATATTGGTGGGAGTGATAGGCCTATGTATGTTGAATATATTGGCTTGGCAAACGATGAAAACAGTCCTTGTGCAACATTAGGAATACCAGGGGGAGCTAGCAGCACAGGTCCCAGAGTACCTACTTTAGTACAGTAAAATTTTAAATTTTAAGATACTCATATGATAGTTAAGAATATTCAAATAACCCGTAAAAAAGCACGAGGAGCGGTAGCAGTAGAAATGGCTTTACTCATGATTCCGCTCATTGTCATGGGGTTTGGTGCAGCCGAGTTTGGTCGTGCAATCTATGAATATAATACTCTAACAAAGTCTGTGCGTGACGGAGTACGCCATGTTTCTCAATCTTCACCGACAGATACATTGAAAGCTGAAGCCATTAGACTAACAGTATACGGAACAACAAACGCATCACTACAACCACTTCTTCCCAATTTAAATGAAGGTATGGTAGTCATTACAGAAGCAAATGATACTACTACTGGTATCAATATGGTTACAGTCACTATTACAGGGTATACATTTAATTTTGTATTCAATCCACTGGTTTTCTTTGGTAATACGGCGACAAGCATAACTTTTGATGATATTCATGCAACGATGAGGCAATAGATGAAATCTATTGGATATATAGTTCTCCGTAAAAGTCAACAAGGTGCAGCTGCTGTTGAATTCTCCATCATTGCCGTAATTTTATTCACATTATTATTTGGTGTCATGGAAATGGGGCGTATGTTATTTATGATGAACGCTACCGCTGAGGCAACGAGATTGGGCGCGCGTTTGTCAGTTGTATGCGATATGAATGCTGATGCTGCTATTAAATCAAAAATGATTAATCTGGCAGGTTACTTAACTCCATCAGATATCAATATAGTATTTGTTGATAGTAACGGAAATAGTTGTACAACAAATACATGCCGTTATGTAACGGTCAGTGTTAACCCAATACCTATTCGGTCTATCGTTCCTTTTGTGCCCGTTAATTTTCCAATGCCACCTTTTTCAACGACGTTACCAAGAGAAAGTATGAGTAGCCTTAATAATCCAATTTGTGTTTAGAATTAATCAAAAAAGGAAAGAGCCGTGATCATTGCAGCAATCACTCGAGAACAAAAATTATTAGATTTGATTCGTAATTATTTAACCGAATCTGGAATACCTCATCCTTTCTTTAATGGGGCAGATAAGAATAGACCACACAAGATTCTGACTATCAATGGGAACATTCAGCAGGTTTCCGCTATTGCTGAACAAGAACATCCTGACTTGTTATTGCTTGAAGGATCAGCGGCAGCTGAAGCGGATGAATTACAGATTCTGGAGCGAGTAACTGCGCGTTTTCCTGCTCTTGGTGTCATTTTATTATGTCAAAATCACTCGCCGGAGAGATTGATGCAAGCTATGCGTGTTGGTATACGTGAAGCACTCCCGCCAGTACCTTCCCGCGAAATGTTACTTGATGCCGTTAATCGTTTTCAGCAACGTA
>SPBV01000074.1 GCA_004525885.1 Nitrosomonadales bacterium | reverse complement strand
GTGAAATTACTGGCATAATAAAGTTGCGGTAACGCGACGAAATCAAATCACAGTAATGTGGTGGTTCTATAAAGCCCTGCGATCGTCGTAGGGCTTTACGTTTGTATAGACACACAGAAGAATAGTGTTGTTGTCTAGTTATCAGCAACACTTGCGTAGACCTTGTTCCATGAAGATTTTTTGGTGTTGCCTGAATGTCTGCTTTGTGCCAAAAGAGGACATTCACAGAAACTCGAGAAAGAAAAGAGGGTAGGTACTATATTGATAGGGGGTAGGTTAATCCAATACTAGGGGTATATACCCCCCTAATCCAAATATGATTATGTCGTGGCACACTTTTGGCACACTGAGCCACCAAAAACAAGAGAAAACAGTAATAGACGAGAATAAAAGGTAAGCTAATGATTCAATTACTGATGCATAATCATATAGATCCACGACGCATTGAGCCACCTGACTCGGGGTTTCCACCTCCGCAACTAATAGGGTCAAGTACTGCTGCCGGGATAGGAAGCTTCAAGAGGTCGTATAAGTTAGCTAGGTTTTTACGGAACAGTTTATCGAAACTTTCAACTGTCTGCGACGGGTTGTAATCCCCAAGCCACCAGAACCAGTCTGAGCTTTCGCAGGAGGATAGTTGTCGTTCCGCCGCGATTTGCTCTTCACGCGTCAAGCGCCCACCCTGAATCACTAGATCAAAACTGTGTTTCGCCACGCACAGCAAATCCCATGCAATATTTGTGTCATGATCGCCAATCCAAGTAGAAAATGTTCCGTATACCCAACTGCCTGATGATAACGTTGGTAGAGTTACGATATTGGAACATTTTTCTGTCGTGATGTAGTCGTGATAAGTTGTAGTTCGAATCAATGGGTTGTTTTCAAGACCTTCATAAAGATCATTAAGAAAATAATAACCATTATAGGGATAGTATTCCCAGGCATTCTCACCATCGAGAATTACGCTCACAATAGGATTTTCATCAGGCAGCGCGCTGCGGCTGATCTGCTCTAAGTTCTGTATGAAATGTTCTGCGGCATCTCGTCCAAACCATTTTGCATACTCGAATCCAATCATATCTGATAATTTTTCGTCACGAAAGAAACAAATGATACTTTTGGAGTTTTTCTGAATTTGGTAAGGGCGGTAAAGATAACGATCCCGTTTTGGTAACAATTTATCGGGATATAATTTGCGCAAACTGTTGGCTAGAACACTCTCGCTACTGGCACTCCATTGGTAGCCGTGTTCAGCGAAAATCTCTAGTAATAGTTGTGAAACTGCTCCTTCTGCTGGCCAAACACCATTTGGTTTAGCGCCAAAGCGTTTCACATGGCTTTCCATCGCAGACGCTAAGTGAGATTCCACACGACTGCGTCCCCCTGGATAAACAGTTTCTGTTGGTAAAGCAGCATTGGGTACACTATCACGAGCAGAAGAGAAATCAATAAGTAACGGAGAAAGTGGGTGGTAATGTGGCGTGGTTGATAACTCGATCTGGCCTGACTCGGCTAATTTTCGGTAACGTGGAATCAATCTTTGGATCAGGTCTCCAATTATATTAAATAGCTTAAGTCGATCAACATGGTTGAAATTCTCTCCCTGTGCCATCAAGCTGGCAACTTCCTGATTTTCTCTGCGTACACTTTCTCCAGTCCAGGCCAAGTGATACCACATTAGTAAGTCTGCAAGATATTGCCCGGATAGATATGCCAATGCATCCTCTTTATTTCTTTTCTCCAATATTTTGAACATATCATATAGACGTTTGTACAGTGGGTATGGTTTTAGCATGCTTGAGTGATTGCTGAGAAAGCAGCTAT
The DNA here is from genome assembly GCA_004525885.1 of Nitrosomonadales bacterium. Classification (GTDB taxonomy): domain Bacteria; phylum Pseudomonadota; class Gammaproteobacteria; order Burkholderiales; family Nitrosomonadaceae; genus BJGV01. The sequence goes on along the minus strand of SPBV01000074.1, from coordinate 6,686 downwards.
TTAGTATTAATAAGCGTTCGCTTGCGGAAACCTGATTTAGGTTGGGTGTAGCTAATAAACGAAGCAACGGATCACGTATCTCTCTAAGAGTAAATTGCTCAGCATAGTTTTCTATTTGATCTAGAAGCACTGGGGTAAAATTAATTATTGCTTTGATGTGAGGATGTTTTTCTAGATGATGTGCCATGTCAGTGTAATCTTTGATAGCATGTAGATAAACCCATGGCAGATTAAATTCACCAGTTTTGTAATCACGGTAATCTGGTTGGTGCATGTGCCACAACAGGATAAGATCTATTGGTCGCATTTTCTAGAAGGGTTCTAATTAAATAACATTTATTGTTGTAAACTACTAATCTTAAAGCCCAATGAATTTTTGTATCTGATCCGGTTTGAACACATCAATCATTTAGGAAGCAAAGCTGTCAATCTAATTACACGGTATCTATTGTGAGGTGAGAATCACAGGACAACATTCATATTAAAATGATCAGAAAGCCTCTCAGCTTCTTTTGCATCCTATTTTAATGTATGTTGCTAAATTGTGTTAGGAACTAAACATTAATACTAGCGTTGTGCAGAAAACAAAGGTTTCATCATATCTAATACGACTTTGCCATGGGAAATTAGTATGGGCGCTGCGCCAGATTGCCAAAACAGATCATAACTGAATCGTTGTAATCAATGGTGAAAGCGACTTTTTTTAGTACGTTACTGCCTGTGATGAAAGTCGTAAATCTATATGTTTCAGATAGATGCCCTCCCGTTTCAGTAGACTTGAAGAGTGTTAGATTATTCGGTGGCAATTCAGATATCGTAAACTGCTAATTCTTTAGTCTATACTCAAATCTCAATTTGAGTTCCCAACTCAATCACCCGGTTGTTAGGAATTTGATAATAATCTGCTGCGCTATGAGCATTACGCGACATACTGATAAAGATAAGTTCGCGCCACCGGCCCATCACCGTGTCTTGGGTTGGAATGAGGGTTTGTCGCGCAATGAAAAAAGAAGTTTCCAGCATGTTAAATTCCAGACCATACTTCTTGCATAATTCCAATGACTGCAAAATATTTGGTTCATCTTTAAAACCATACTGAATGCTTATCTGATAACATTGATTCCCAAGACTTTCTACCTGCACCCGCTCGGACACCGGTACAAAAGGGATTTCACGTGTATATACGGTCAGAAAGAAGACACGCTCATGCAGCACCTTGTTATGTGACAGATTATGTAATAACGCATGCGGTACGCCTTCGATCTCATTACGCAGAAATATCGCAGTGCCTGGCACGCGTACTGGCGGATCAAAGAAGAGTGACTGCAGAAATTCCTTTAGCGGCATAGAATTATTGGATAGATTCTCGAAAACCAGTTGACGCCCGCGCTTCCAGGTAAGCATGATAGTAAATAAGAAGAAACCCAACAGCAGCGGGAACCATCCGCCATGTAATATCTTAAGCGTGTTGGCAGAGAAGAGTGCAAAATCGATTAGCAGGAAAAAACCAGCTGCAAATAAGCACAAGACCAAGTTGTATCGCCAATGATAGCGGATGACAAAGAAGGTCAGTATCGTCGTAACTAGCATGGTCGCGGTGACTGCAATTCCATACGCTGAAGCCAGACTGGACGATGATCCAAAACCAACCACCACGAGCAGTACTATGGTCAGTTGCAGCCAGTTAACGAAGGGAATATAAATTTGGCCGATATGCATGACTGAAGTGTGAACAATTTTCATGCGTGGCAGATAGCCGAGTGAGATGGCTTGTTTGGTCATCGAAAAAGTACCTGAAATAGTCGATTGCGCTGCAATGATGGTTGCGACCGTCGATAAAATGACTAATGGATAGGTACTCCAAGCTCCCAATTGTTGATAAAATGGGTTGCTTACAGCGTTCGGGTTGGACAGTAGTAATCCGCCTTGCCCCAGATAATTAAGAGTTAGCGCTGGAAATGCGATAAAAAACCATGTTATACGTATTGGCTTGGCGCCAAAATGACTCATATCTGCATACAGAGCCTCCGCACCAGTGAAAGCCAGAACCACTGCACCTAATGCGATAAATGCTATCAAATCATTGTCCCTCAAAAATATCAATGCGTGCCAAGGATTTAGGGCAGAAAGGATCTCCGGAGTCTCGATAATATTAACAATGCCCATGGCAGCCAAAACAAAAAACCAAATAAGCATAATCGGACCGAACCATCTACCTATGTCAGCGGTGCCTCTGGATTGCGCTAGATAGAGTCCAAGCAGGATGGCTACAGCGAGTGGCACGACATACGGTTTAAACATCGGAGAAGCAACTTCCAGACCTTCGATTGCTGAGAGTACCGAAATTGCCGGCGTAATAACGCTATCACCATAGAATAATGTGGCGCCAAACAAGCCCATCACCGTCACCGGAAAATACCATCTCGACGCCTTGCTCACTGAGGATAGAGCCAGCACCATCAGTGCCATGATGCCACCCTCGCCACGATTATCCGCGCGCAGAATGAGAGTCACATACTTGATGGATATTATGATGATCAGGCCCCAGACAATCAGTGAGACAACACCTAACAGATTGGCTGCATTAAGTATAAGACCGTATTCTTGGGAGAACACCACTTTCATTGCGTAGAGTGGGCTAGTACCGATATCGCCATAAACGATACCAACTGCGCCCACAGTCAATACGGCGAGACTGCTTTTCTTGTCATTCGATGTTGAAGAAATACTCACTTATTACTCACTGATTATTATGTGTCAATGATGGGCACCCTAATCTACACCCTGCCTGCCTCTTAATAGCCCCCCCCAAGACGAGAGACAGATTGGCAGGGCATCCAGCAAAGGCTATGGCGCCCGGAAAACAACGCTACATGTAACCCCTGCGTAACCATGCAAGCACCAATCTGGTTTAACTATGCTTTAACTATTTGTTTGGCGCCCTGGGCAAGAATCGAACTTGCAACCTACCCCTTAGGAGATGGCCCTCCTGACGGAGGGCCCATCGGTAACCACATAAATATACAACATTTATGTGTTGGTGTTGGTGTTGGTGTCGCTCTATCCATATATTAAAAAGAAGCTGTAACTGTACCAAAATTGTACCGGAGAATATCTGGCTTTATGAAGGGGATAGTAGGGGGGTGCCACCCCTTTGTATTATATTGCAATGGAAGAAAATAAAATCTAATAGAGATTCCAAGTATCGCTCTCTTTTCCATTAATTCATTTTCCATAAACTGAATTAGATTTTGGTGTTAAATATCTGCTTTGTGCCAAAAGAGGACATTGGTTAAAGGATGATGCAAGATTATAGACTACGTTGCAGAGAAACGTATTGACGTTTCCAGTCAACATGTATACATTTAATTCTATGTGCGGGTATAACAAATCATTGTTAAAACAATTTCTGCTGATATTAATGCTGTTTGTAGGCCCGTTGCATGCGCAAATTATATTTGCTTGCGCAAAAATTGAGAAAACTGCTGGTTCGGTAATGCACATTACAAGTGATATGGCCAAGCATAATACGAACTTGTGTAATGATTATAAAGAATGTGTCAATTTAGATTGCGAAAATACTCTTAATTCTAACGAGGGCCCGTGTTGTGATGGAGCCGCCGCTCTGAGTATCAGTCCGGACCTGCAACAAATCATACCTGCTATAAAATTTGTGGGGGTAGAATCAGATGTTGATCCACCTCAAGTCATATTTACAACGCTTGGCTTCTTCTTTCCATCGCAAACTATTGCGATGTCCATCGTACCCCAACGCATCAGTTCTGATCAATCCAGCTCCAACACTTATCTCATTACGAAGCGTCTGCGTATCTAGCTACATCCATTCTTAATTTCTGAACTTCAGCATTTTGCTGAGTTCAGTGCGAGCTATATTTCCGATGTTAGATGGCATGTGGTTGGAGAAGAAAATGTTTTACTCTTGCTCATATTATAAGTTTATTAGTGAAATCCCAGAGCACGTTCAACGTAACAGGCTCAAAGATATCCATTATTCACACTTGGATGCAAACAAAAGAATATCGATCTTCAGTTTTCAGCGAAACGGTTTTATGTGGGCACTATTCTTTTGCTTTTTGATCATTTCGAAGCAGGGCCTGGCAGTTGAATCCGTTTCTGTAAATAATGATCTGCTAACTTTAGCTTCAGCGGTAACTCAAGCTGTTCGGGACAATCCAAATCTTGCTAAGATGCAAGCTCGCTGGAAAGCAATGTCTGCAATTCCCTCTCAGCTGGGAACACTACCTGACCCAACAATTAGCTTCGGTTCATTAAATTTACCCACTAATACATTCAACACTACTCAGGAACCTATGACCCAAATGCAAATGGGTGTTAATCAGTCCATTCCATTTCCGGGAAAACTTGGTCTTAGGGAAAAAGCTGCCGAATTTGAGGCTGAAGCAGCTTCAAATGATATAGACGAAACTCGTCTACATCTAATTCGCGATGTGAAAACAACCTGGTGGGTAGTGTTCTATCTGGATCGTGCTTTAGAAATTGTTACAGCGAACAAAGGGCTCTTGCGTCAATTTATCGAAATTGCTCAAACCAAATATTCGGTAGGAAATGGATTGCAGCAAGATGTGTTGCTCGCACAACTTGAATTATCACAATTGTTGGATCAAGAAATACAGCTAGTTGGAACGCAACGAAATGAAAAAGTGCGTCTCAGCGCATTGCTTGACCGGCCAGCAAATTACAGTTTCCGCCTACCTAAGGAAATTGATAAGGAACTGCCAAATACCATACCTGAACCAGAGCTCTACCAAATAGCGGATTTGTCACGACCTTTGCTAGCAAAACAGCGCAACCAGATTAGTGCCGCAGGTACCCGGGTCGAGCTAGCGAAAAAGGATTATTACCCTGATTTTGGGATGGGTGCTTTCTACGGTTTTCGTGGCGGGAATAATCCACCCCCCCAAGGAGGTGGCCCCCGTTCCGATTTTCTAAGCCTGAGACTGAGTATGAGCATACCCATATTTATTGATAGCAAACAATCGAAAGCAGTTGTTCAACGTGCCGCTGAACAACTCCAGCAGGAATATGCGTTGCAGGATGAATGGAGCCAGGTGCGAGCACAAATTTCTACTGCGTTAGCTGATTATGAGCGGGCTCGTGAACAGTTCACTCTTTTTAAGAGCGGGATCATTCCCCAGGCACGACAAACGGTAGCCTCCATGCTTGCTGGTTATCAGGTTAACAAAGTGGATTTTCTCAATTTGATCCGTAGCCAGATCACACTGTTTAATCACGAGACCAAATATTGGCGTGCATTGACCGAAGCCAAGCAATCGTTGGCCAAATTGGTTGCTGCCGTTGGCGAAGAAGGTATTTATAAATAAAAAAATTCTTATAGTTGCGGCCATTATGTTGGCAGTAGGGGTGGGTGCCGGATATTGGTTTGCCAGTCGAACATCAAGTGTGTCTGGACAACGCTCCCAGATCAAGGATGTCAAACAACAAGAACGCAAAATCCTCTTCTACCGCAATATGGTGAACCCGTCGGTGATCTCAAAAGTACCTGCTAAGGATGCTATGGGGATGGATTACGTTCCCGTGTATGCCGACTCAGATACGGACGAGAATAGAGCACCGGCGGGACAGGTAATAATCGATCCGGTCACGGTACAAAATATTGGCGTGCGCACGGCGATCGCAGAAGAAAAGACGCTGTCTCATATCATCCGGGCAATGGGTCGGGTCGATTTCGACGAGGAGCGAATGGTGCGTCTACACCCAAAAACAGAGGGTTGGATCCAAAAATTGGTGGTTGATAAGACCGGGCAGTGGACCAAGAAAGGGACCGAACTCCTGGCAATCTATTCGCCTCAATTAGTGTCTAGCCAGCAGGAATACTTGCTGGCCTTAAATAACCTTAAGGCCTTGGAAGAGAGTCCTTTTAAGGATATACGACAGGGTGCTGAAAATCTGGTGAAGTCGAGTCGCGAAAGACTGAAGTTGTTAGACGTGCCTGAACACCAGATCCTAAAACTGGAAAAAACTCGCTCGATTATGGAGGGATTGCATATTCACACACCAGCCAGTGGGATTGTGATGAAAATCGGGGTCCGGGAAGGGCAATTTGTCACTCCTGCTACGGAACTTTACATGATCGCTGACCTCTCTCAGGTCTGGGTTTATGCAGAAATTTACGAATATGAGCTGCCTTGGGTGCAGATCGGGGACACCGCTAAGATTCAGTTGTCTGGTATTCCGGGTAGACAGTTCGAGGGGCGTCTTGATTATATTTATCCTTACGCCGAATCTAAAACACGGACCATTAAAGCACGTCTGGTATTTGATAATCCAGAGAAGCTACTGAAGCCAAATATGTTTGCTGAAGTGACGATTTATGCCGGACGAAAAATCGATTCCGTCGTTATACCCGACGCAGCAATTGTTCGATCCGGAACTCGTGCGCAGGTATTTGTTGTCCGGGGGGCGGGTAAGTTTGAGCCCCGCATGGTCAAACTAGGTATTGTCTCAGAGGGACAGGTGCAGGTGTTAGAGGGCCTCCACGCCGGAGAAGAAATCGTGACCTCGGCTCAATTTTTAATTGATTCCGAGTCTAAGCTACGGGAAGCAACAGCCAAGATGCTCGAACCCTCGAAAAAAACTCAGACACAGTCACTAACAGGATCAAAACATGATTAATTCCATTATTG
>SPBV01000196.1 GCA_004525885.1 Nitrosomonadales bacterium | reverse complement strand
TTTGACATCGTATCTGTTGAGTGGTGCCAAGCGTGAGCGCTGCCATTCAGAGGTGGCGGAGGATATTTTCCGTCTGCGCCTTTTTCACGCCATCCGGTTGTAGCTTCTCCCTTCAGACCATGACAGGTCGCGCAATTTGCCTGATAAACAATCTCACCGCGTCTAATTTTCTCTGAATCTAGCTTACGAATTACCATATCCTGTGATTGCTTCTTTGGTTCGTCCACAGGAAAAGACTTTGGCACGGTGCTACTGGGCGAGGTCGATGTAGGTGTAGATATTGATGTTGATGTTGATGTTGATGGGGCTATAGTTTTAGGTACAGGTGGAGATGGTTCGCTGCAGCCTACAACGAATACAGTTGTTATACTTAGCAGGAGATGGTAGCGGTAATAAAAAATGGATAAAGATTTTACAATAATCATTTTAACCTCATTAATGATTCATTTTTATCAGATGGGAGGTGGCGACTATATACACTCACGTTTCCTTCTTTGTTAATTAAAAGTACGTTATAGGGGTTACTACGAGAATTTTCCATACCAGGAGATCCATTAGGCATCCCGGGAGCAGCTAGCCCAATAGCACTAGGGCGATCACTAAGAAATCGTCTAATGTCACTTGCAGGTACGTGACCTTCAATAACATAACCTTCAACAAGAGAAGTATGGCACGACCCGAGTGAGGGGGAAATACCCGCACGTTCTCTTGCTTCCTTGTTGCCTACATTCTTAGTTTCTACAGTAAACCCATTGGCACGCATATGGTCGACCCATTTCTCACAGCATTTACAGGTTGGGCTTTTATAGACTTCAATCTTGGTTGCAGCAGCGTATGACATCATTCCGCATAAAAACACGGCAAGGATGGATTTTGATAATAATGTGTGAATTGATGATTTCATTTGGTTATTTTTTCCTTTTCATTGTCATGATTAGTCTCATGATAATAATTCATTAAAATTTGGCCTATTGCCAGGATAAATGCAATAAAAACGTTTTTCACGGCGTTTTCCAATCAGTAGAGGTTGCTTGAATCTTACACAAATTTTATGGTTACTTCCATTACGCTAGAATGTCGGACATCAGTTTTTCCTTAAGTTTAGTAATCATGTCGTTGAGTTGTAATTGGTCGGGGTAGGAGTTTTCCGATAATTTAGTAATGACAGCATCTAAGTCGTGATGTTCGATTTGCATATCTATAATTTGCATTTGATTCCATCAATTTCATGATTCATGATCATTCCCTAGCATCAATATATCAAAAAATAGCATAATCACCCAATTTGAAGTGGTGGTGATGTGAGGAAGGCCTAGGAAGATATAGTTATTCGTGCGACGATAAATAACCCTCAACGGCAGTAATCGAATATTTCTTAGTATTAGATATTATGACAAACTACAATAAATCAGAACAATAGGTAGATTTCTCTTTGCAAGCCTGTTGTAGCCATTAATAATAACTGAATGATTACTAGTACAAATAATGGCGATAGATCGATGTTGCCGATAGGTGGTATGCGTTCACGAAAAATTCTTAGAAATGGTCTGGTGAAGCTGTCAAGCAAGGGTGCTATGGGGCTATGTGGGCTGAACCAAGAGAGTGCAACTTGAACTATAGTTGCTATCATAACAATGTGGAGAGTCATCTTGATGATTTCTACAAATGCCAGTAGCATAAGCCCCACAGTCACAGCACTTAAGGTTGAACTCAAATTATCTCCCTGTAGCTTGTAGATTCCTGCTAACAGAATAAATTGAGTAAGCCACGCTAACAATAGCGTGGAGAGATCGATACCTCGTAGGCTAGGAATCACTCTGCGCGCAGGGTGGACGATGAAATCGGTAAGGGCTACCAGGAATTGTGAGATTGGATTACGGTATGGCATACGCATCAATTGCATATAGAAGCGCAATAGTAGTGCAATAGAGAATAACCCTAGTACTGTATTGAGTATAAATATAATAATCTGATTGAGCACGTATTTTCCTAGTACATATAAGTCGGTATCTAAAGTTTACTTATTGCCAAACTCGTTTCCAAGTTCTCGCGAACGCTCATATGACGCATGAACGGCACGTATTATTTTTCTATTAATTCCATCATTTTCCATAGCCTGTATCGCATGCTCGGTAGTGCCATTCTTTGAAGTTACCTTGGCACGTAGTGCAGCAATATTTTCTTTGCTCAGGCTTACTAGCTTTGCTGCACCAAGGAAAGTCTCTAGACTTAACTGGCGGGACTGAGTGTCATTTAATCCTAGCTCTCTCCCGGCCTGCTGCAATGCTTCCATGAAATAGAAGACATAAGCTGGGCCACTACCGGATACGGCAGTGACGGCGTCCAATAACTCTTCGCGTTCTACCCATAACACGGAGCCTACCGCTTCTAGTATGATTTCAGCATTCTGTTTCTCCTCTGTACTAACTTCAGGTAGTGCAAAGAGTCCAGTGACAGCCGCACGGACTAGTGCAGGCGTGTTTGGCATGGCTCGTATTACGCGTGTATAACCTTCTAGCCAGCGACAAATTTCCTTGGTTTTTATGCCGGCAACGACAGAAATAACCAAATGCATTTTGAGTAGTGGAGCAAGTTTCCGTGCAACGGATGAAAGATGCTGTGGCTTCACAGCAAGTAGAATAACGTTGCTGCCAGCTATTCCATCGTCAAGTTCTTCCATCGCCGCCACACTAAACTCGCAGTTTATTTTTTTACGGGCTTCAGCATTTATTTCTACCACACGTATTTGTGCAGCTAAATAACCTTGTTGTAGCAGTCCGCCGATCAAAGCAGCGGCCATGTTGCCTCCACCAATGAAGGTTATATTCATATGCATCCTTTGATAGGAAAAACTCTTAAACTCAGATGATATACCAAGCCAGCATACTTTATAGAATTGATCATTGAAAATATCTTTAGGGTAATTTAAGAATCTTTAGCCTTTGGATAATAGCTCGATTATTTCTGGCAGCTTGGGCAATAAAAACTTGAGCGTTGCCCTTGTTTAATTTGTTTAATAGCATTTCCACATTTTCGGCAAGGCTTACCGGTGCGCTTATATACCCAATACTGTTGTTGGAAATAGCCCGGCTTGTTATCACTATTGACAAAATTACGTAAACTGCTACCACCTGCGTTGATGGCAAGTTTAAGTGTTTTCTTTACAACACAAACTAACTTATCATAGCGACTTATGCCAATTCTATTTGCTGCGACTCTGGGATTGATGCCGGCATGGAATAAAGCCTCATTGGCGTAAATGTTGCCAACACCAACGACGACGCGGTTGTTCATAAGGGTTTCTTTAATGCTAGCGCTTCGACCACGCGTTCTTTCATAAAGAAATTTTCCATTAAATGTTTTAGTAAATGGCTCAGGCCCAAGATGAACCAAAAGTGGGTGGCACATGACATCATCTGCTGTCCACAGTACCGCCCCAAAACGTCGAGGGTCTTTTAAGCGCAAAATCTTACCACTATCAAGAATTAAGTCGAAATGATCGTGTTTCTGTGGTGGTGTTCTGATAGCTAGTATTAGCAAGCTACCCGACATCCCTAAGTGTAGAATTAGCGTGCCTTTACCACAGTCAAGCAGTAGATATTTTCCACGTCGTGTTACTTTGCTGATTTTAAGGCCAACTAATATTTCTCCCAGATTGTTGGGAATCGGCCAACGTAGACATGGATTTCGTATTATGACGTTAGTGATGCGTTGTTTTACAAGATGGGGCTCAATACCTCGACAAACCACTTCAACTTCTGGTAATTCAGGCATCTTTATTCCTATAAATCAAAATTCATCATGACAGGGAGAGGCCAAACCAAATTTGGTATTTACATGTTAATC
>SPBV01000139.1 GCA_004525885.1 Nitrosomonadales bacterium | reverse complement strand
TTAATATATATTTAAAATTATTTTCGTAAGTGAAAAACTTTTTACTACGCTAGATCAATAGAAAAACTTCCCTTTTACTAACTGAAAATTTTTTTAATACAAAGCTTTTTTAATACAAAGAACAACTAAGCGAGACTCACTCACTAGTGTCACTAGTGAAATAATTTGTATTAAAACCTCTTTCTTTTCAATAAGTTTGCCTGCCAAAAATGCAGGAAACCTCCATATAGTTATTAATGCTTGAGAACAACAGTAACCCGCTCATTCTCAGCAACTTCTGAGTTAGGTGTAGTAGCGACAACAATAGGAAGCGGATTTGGTTTGCGCTCCAAAGCAAATTTGAGAACTTGGTCTATCCATTTTACTGGGTGTATATTAAGTCGGCTCTTGATGTTCTCTGGAATATCAGCTAAGTCTTTGACGTTGTCCTCCGGAATCAACACCATCTTTATACCACCGCGGTGTGCTGCCAAAAGCTTCTCTTTTAGTCCTCCAATTGGCAGCACCTCCCCACGCAGCGTTATCTCACCCGTCATTGCAACAGCTGCTCTTACAGGGATACCCGTCAACACCGACACCATCGCAACACATATACCTATTCCAGCACTAGGACCATCTTTCGGCGTAGCACCTTCTGGTAAGTGTATATGAATATCGTTCTTTTGGTAAAAATCTTCGGGGATACCTAGTGCTGTAGATCGACTGCGTACTACCGACAACGCGGCATGTATTGATTCTTGCATTACTTCACCTAGTTTACCGGTAGTAATAGTCTTACCTTTACCTGGAAGCGCCACGGCTTCAATGGTTAGTAATTCACCACCAACCTCTGTCCAAGCTAGACCGGTTACTTGCCCCACTTGATTTTTCTCCTCTGCAATACCATAAGTATAACGCCGCACATCCAGATACTTACCAAGATTGCGCGCACTGATAGAGATTTTTTTCTGGCTATCTTTAAGCAACAATGCTTTTACTACTTTTCGACAAATTTTTGAGATTTCTCTCTCCATGGAACGTACGCCGGCCTCTCGTGTGTAATAACGAGTAATATCACGCAGTGCAGCCTCAGATACCATCAGTTCGTCTTCCTTTAGGCCATGATTCCTCATTTGCTTAGGTAATAAGTAACGAGTTGCAATGTTAAGTTTCTCATCTTCGGTATAGCCAGATAATCTGAGAACCTCCATTCTGTCCAATAAAGCTGGCGGTATGTTTAGGGTATTGGCAGTAGCAACAAACATTACATCAGATAAGTCATACTCAACCTCAATGTAATGATCCACAAATGAATTATTTTGTTCAGGATCAAGCACTTCAAGCAATGCAGAAGATGGGTCGCCACGAAAATCCATCCCCATCTTGTCTACTTCATCCAACAAGAATAGTGGATTCTTTACACCCGCCTTAGTCATATTCTGCAAAATTTTGCCTGGCATTGAACCAATGTAGGTACGACGATGACCTCGTATTTCAGCTTCGTCACGCACACCACCTAAGGACATGCGTACAAATTTACGATTAGTGGCACGGGCGATAGACTGACCTAATGAGGTCTTACCTACACCAGGAGGGCCCACCAAACAAAGAATGGGGGCCTTTATCTTATCTACGCGCTGCTGTACCGCCAAATACTCAACAATACGCTCCTTAACCTTATCCAAACCATAATGATCCTTCTCAAGTATAATTTCCGCAGCATTGAGATCTTTACCGATTTTACTTTTCTTCTTCCACGGTAATGCAACTAGAGCATCAATATAGTTACGTACCACAGTGGCCTCAGCTGACATAGGAGACATTAACCGTAGTTTTTTCAATTCTGCCTCGCCCTTGATGCGGCCTTCTTTGGACATGCCTGCAGATTTGATCTTCTTATCCATTTCTTCTAGATCTGCACCATCTTCTCCCTCTCCTAGTTCCTTTTGGATAGCTTTAACCTGCTCATTTAGATAGTAATCTCGCTGGCTCCTCTCCATTTGACGCTTGACCCTACCACGAATACGTTTTTCCACCTGGAGTATGTCAAGTTCAGTTTCCAATAACCTTAACAGGTGCTCTAAACGTTTTGGTACATCAAATATCTCTAAGATTTCTTGCTTCTGCTCAAGTTTCAATGGCAAATGAGCGGCAATTGTGTCAGCTAGACGCCCTGCCTCATCTATACTGCCAAGGGAAGTATGTATCTCAGGTGGAATTTTTTTATTTAGTTTTACGTATTGGTCGAATTGAGCCAACATTGTACGCCGCATGGCCTCTACTTCGTTACTGTCAACTGTGTCAGGCGGAAGCAATACAACCTGCCCAGAGAAATGAGTACCGTTATCAATTACCTCGAGAATATTAGCACGGCGACCACCTTCTACCAGCACTTTAACAGTACCATCAGGTAGCTTGAGCATTTGTAGCAAATTTGCAACACTGCAAACACCATAAAGATCCTCTGGACCCGGTTCATCTTTAGCAGCAAACTGCTGTGCCACTAGGAGTATCGTCTTGCCAGACTCCATAGCACTTTCTAGCGATTTGATAGACTTAGGTCGCCCTACGAACAGAGGAATTACCATGTGCGGAAACACTACAACATCGCGCAGAGGTAATAGTGGTAACAGCACTTTGTTAGGATCGTTAACTGGAAGAGACATGTATGTGTTAGATTCGCCTATAAGTAAGTACAAACTAGAGAACAACTAGAATATTATTGGGGCATCCAGGCGAAATTCAAGGCATGCTGACACTATCAAAACTTTAACTAACTACTCTTTGCCGCCTTTGTCTTATCCGAATAAATCAGAATTGGCTTGATATCACCTCCGATCGAACCGTGATCAACTACTACTTTGGTGATATTTTCAAGAGATGGAAGATCAAACATTGTATCTAGTAAAGTACTCTCCAGAATAGAACGAAGCCCGCGTGCGCCAGTTTTACGTGCTAGCGCTCTTTTGGCAATTGCCTTGAGTGCCTGATCTCGGAATTCCAGATCAACGCCACCTTCCATATGGAACATTTTTTGGTACTGTTTAATAAGTGCGTTCTTAGGCTCAGAAAGAATTCTGATCAAAGCTGGCTCATCAAGCTCTTCCAATGTCGCAATTACAGGTAGACGCCCAACAAATTCTGGAATTAAACCATACTTAACTAGATCCTCCGGTTCCACCCCCCGTAACACTGTACCTATATCTCTTTGATTATCTTTACTACTCCGCACATCTGCACCAAAACCTATCCCACCCTTCTCAGATCGAGTGCGTATTACCTTGTCAAGACCATCAAAAGCGCCGCCACAAATAAACAAAATATTAGTAGTGTCTACCTGAACAAATTCCTGGTTGGGATGCTTTCTCCCACCCTGAGGAGGGACCGAAGCAACGGTGCCCTCAATCAGCTTAAGCAAAGCCTGCTGTACACCCTCACCTGAGACATCACGAGTTATCGATGGGTTATCTAGCTTACGTGAGATCTTGTCGATCTCGTCTATATATACATTACCCTGCTGAGCTTTGTCTACATCATAGTTACATTTTTGAAGAAGTTTCTGGATAATATTTTCTACATCTTCTCCAACATATCCTGCCTCAGTTAGCGTTGTAGCATCAGCCATTACAAATGGTACGTTAAGCAATCTCGCCAGTGTCTGTGCCAAGAGTGTTTTGCCAGAACCAGTAGGGCCTATCAGTAATATATTACTTTTATCCAGCTCTATGTCATCAGTGTCACTCGTTTTAATTAGATTCTTTAAACGCTTATAGTGGTTATATACCGACACAGACAAGATCTTTTTTGCAGATTCTTGACCAATTACATATTGATCAAGAATCTGACATATTTCATGCGGTACTGGTAAATCTGACTTGGTTAGATTAGTAGCCTCGGCCTCCTGCAATTCCTCACGAATAATATCATTACAAAGCTCAATGCACTCATCACAAATAAATACAGACGGTCCAGCAATAAGCTTTTTTACTTCGTGCTGACTCTTCCCACAAAAGGAACAATAAAGCAATTTCTCTCCGACAATATCATTTGACATAGCATCACTCCACGTTATCTAAACAAGAGCGCCTAAATTAAAAGAGAGAATATAAATTACAATCCTCTAGATACCCTATTCATTAGGCTGTACTTCCAACTCTACTGGTCAGTACTTCATCCACCAAACCATACTTAACAGAATCCTCAGCGCTGAGAAAATTGTCGCGATCAGTGTCTTTCTCTATAGTTTGAATATTTTGACCACTGTGCTTAGCTAATATTTCATTTAACCGGCCTTTGAGAAACAGGATCTCTTTGGCATGTATCTCAATATCTGAAGCTTGCCCCTGAAAACCACCCATCGGTTGATGAATCATAATGCGCGAATTTGGTAAGCAAAAACGCTTGCCCTTTTCACCTGCTGCTAGCAGTAATGAGCCCATACTCGCTGCCTGACCTACACATAATGTACTGACACTAGGTTTAATATACTGCATAGTATCGTAGATTGCCATCCCTGCAGACACCATACCACCGGGGGAATTTATATAAAAATGAATATCTTTTTCTGGATTTTCAGATTCCAGAAAAAGAAGCTGTGCCACAATCAGATTAGCAGATGTTTCGGTAACTGGCCCTACAAGAAAAATAACCCTCTCCTTCAACAAACGGGAATATATATCGTATGCGCGCTCACCACGTCCACTGGTCTCAATCACCATAGGAATCAACCCTAGGTTCTTAGGAGCTAGATTATCTAATTCAGTTCTTTGAATCATATCAAGATATTCCCATCAATTCGTCAAAAGTCACTATTTTATCAACCACATTAGCTTTCTCTAATACCCATGCTACTACATTATCTTCTAGTACTGCAGACTCGGCTTAATTAAGACGCTCTTTTCAAGAGTAATGTCATGTAACAAGATCGCCAGGACTTTAATAGCCGCGAGCGACAGATGCGTATAAGGCACGGTGACGACTGGGATTGTCATGGAACCCGCAAGGTTCGAAGACGGATGCTAAACTGACAGTAAGAACTAGAC
>SPBV01000174.1 GCA_004525885.1 Nitrosomonadales bacterium | reverse complement strand
GGCAATAATTTCACCATCCCACAGCTGGGTGCGATAAGTGGAGCTATAAATAAAACGATCGGTTTGGGTGATGTTGGGGCTGGAGGTGGATGATGCTGCCGCCGAGCCGGTCCTGATGGCTACCGATGCAAGGGCGTTAGCTAGTCCCTGATACAGGCTGACTGGATCGCGTGCACTAAAGTACGTACCCCGACCATTTACTGCCGTATGCCATAAATCATCCAGAGCAGTAGGGTCGTCTGCCCGCGCTTGTGGCCAGTTACAGGCCACACCCGGCGCCCAGGCACAGTTGGAGGCGCCACTTACAATGTTTGCGTAATCCCCGGTTGCAGACCCTTCGTAGCCCTCTAGATAGTTCATTACACCGTCTATCCCTAGGCCCAGCGTAAAGGTGGTCATATGCTGATGGGTGGCAATATCCTTGCCACTAACGGGAACATTATTATCAGTTCCTACATCGGTGCCGAGCGCCCCGAGAGACCCATCTGCACGTAAGTCCGTCTTGTAATAATACATAGCCACATCTGCCAAGGTATCGGAACTACCAAAAGAACTGCTTCCTGCCGTTCCACCGAGACCACCATCATAGGCGCCATCGCCTCGCGTGGAGTAACCCGAATTGACATTGTCCTGATTTCCAATGCTTCCGCCAGTTAGATTTTCACCATCATTTCCATTCCAGAAACCGTCTGTGGTTAGCAGGGCAATATTTTGCTGGCAGGAGTACTGCATCGGGTCACCGGTCATGCTTGAATTAATGCCGCCCGTCACGTTCGCGTAGTATCGCCCAACTCGTGACAATGCTTCTCTAAGCGGAGTGCTGCTGTCTGGTTTAATGCTATAGAAACGGGTATACCAGGTAGATTTCTGGGTCGCGTCAAAGTCGTTAACAGGAACAAATTCGTAACCAGAGGGGGATTGTCCAGAGGGATTGCTTCCTGGATTCAAGGTAATGAAGCCGACCCGGTAATCATTACCTAATGAGACAAAAGCGCGCCCGGCTGAAGATTTCATCATCTGCATCCGAGTACGATAATAAGCATACCAGTTGGCAAAGTTTGTCATTTCTTCCGCATAAGTACATGTGGCACCCAGGCAGTCGGTACGTGTTGATACACGGGGATAACTGTTATTGGAGGAGACGATATTTGTACGGGACCAGATACCAGTATTCTCACGATATGCTACTGCAGCAAGGATAGCATCTGACCCACCACTCATATTGGTGATTGTAACCGGAATACCACCACCGGTTACCCCTCCACACATTGCATCCGTAACTGAGGGGGAGCTACAATCGCTAATTGACAGGGATATTCCGGATATAATTGGAATGACAACCACGCGTCCATTCGCATTGGCTCCCTCTGCTACGGTTGCAGAAATTATAACGGAGTACCCCGAGCTTGTTGCCGTGTATGCCGGGCTGGAAGAATAACTATTGATGGCATCGCGTAGTTGGTCGCGAAGGCTTCTGCGCCACGTATTGCTACTACCCCCGCTTGCGGTGATTGTAGAGCCGCTGGTAATGGTTACACCGCCAATCGTACGACCACCCCCTAGTTGTGCTCCACTTGAGGCAGAGTCGATAGTTATTGTTGCTTGGGCCGCCGCCGTGCCAACGGCACCCGATAACACGTTGACAGTTAAACCGTTTGAAGCAGGGCCCACGGTGCTCGCTATGATCGTGACAGTCTCTGAACCTGATCCTGAGCAGGTGGTGCCGCTTCCCGTATTACGGGCCTGATAGTTGGGCGTAGAGCTAAAACCGTTGATTGCATTGCACAAATCTTCAGCGGCATTCCTTCGTTCCGATGAGGTATTGGTGCCACCCGATGCGGTGACCGAACCACTCATAATAGCCACCCCGTCAATGGTCACACCGGTGATACCTGCAGCATTATTTGAGCCTGAATTAAGAATTGCAACTGTTGCGGTAGCGGCCTGAGCTGCTACTCCGGTTGAGCCAGGGTTTACCGATCCCAGGTACTTGGGATAGATAAAATTGCCCACATGCCTCGCCTGGCAGTTGGTTGCTGCTGCGCTATCACACCAGCGCACTTTGGCGGGGAAGGTAAACGAGCCGGTAGGAGAAGTAGTGGCTGTACAGTTCGTTAACTCGGCCGTATCACAATATTCACTCGGCACAATACGGTAGTAATAGGGCGAGCCATTTGCACTACTGCTGTAAGGGAAAGCAGCACTGGGATACGTGTAATCGGCATTCAATCTACAAGTTCCCCCGCTGGTAGAATCACACCAATTACGATCAGGAAACCCTGTAATAAGATTTGTCGAGGATGTGCTTTGAACACCAAAACCGTCTTTTGGCACGGAGGTCCAGGGAGAACCCATGCTGGTCCGGCTGCTCCCATCGGAGTTCACAGGGGGGATATATGTGAAATCCGGGTTGTAATACTGAGTATTAAAGTGCGGGCTCATGCAAGGCGGGTCTCCCTCCTCGCATCGATCAGGAGTGTCTGCAATGGATCCACTGCCATCATCTCCGCTATCGTAGCAGCCTGCTGCTGTCCCGCTACCATTGCTATCATTTACATATTCGGGCGTAAAGTCCCGGTCCATACTGCCGGAATCATCCAGAATGAATGTGGCATTTGGTTTGACTACGTCAGTGGATGAAGTAGTAAGAGGTGAGGGTGATAAATCGGCTATCTCAGCATATGCAAGTTGAGCAAATCCAAGTGTAAAGCCCGCTACCGTTCCGAAGAAAACGTATGAAATTTCACGGGTAAGGCTTTTTACTTTAAATAGGATGTTCATGATGCTCTCCTTGTCTATTTCTTGGCTTTCACCCAGAGAAAATTCGTCTCTGAGTGTATATATTTCATATGGTTAGCTGTATATTAGCTTCTGTAATGCTTGAAGTATTGCGTGGCCCATCTACCCTTGCCATTACACGGTAATAAACCGAGTTGGTGCTGGTGAACACCGTTGATCCAACCGAGCTACTTCCTCCACTTGCTGTGCCTGATGTGGTGCTAATCGCGCAAATTTGACCGGTGACAGTGCCAACACCTGGACACAGGCGATGAATGATGTAGCGAGTAGTGTTACCTGCAGCGTCTGTAGCCAATACGACTGATCCACCCCAATTAGCAATGTCTGTCCAGTCAAGAGTGGCATCATTTGCTGGGGGATTCGCGTAATAGCCGCTTGCTACAATGTTGGCATCAAGTGCTGTAGTTCCAGCTTGAGTTAGCAGCCATTGAAAACCAGTTTCTATGCCTAGATCACTGGCATTGAGGGTCGATTGTTTGAAAGCAAGATTACCGGCGATCAAGTTGCCGGTATCCACTGAACGTAACATTCCGATTCCGGCAAGAGACATTGCTACTAGCACGATTAGTGCGATGAACAACACTACACCCCTTTCCTTCCGAGGGAAGCGAGACATTTTTGGTTGAAGTTGTCTAAGTTGATTTTTCATCAGAATGTCCAAATCATGTTTCTTAAAGGTATCGTCGTCTGAAATACTTTGTAGCGATAGCAGCTCCAGCTTGGAACAGTAGAGACATCAAATGTACCTCCTGACCACGGGATGTTACTGCTAGCTGTTACGTTACAATCACGCTCAGGTCTGGCGCTTTGAGACACCAAACCGACTCGCACTACCCCCACTTGATCCCAGGTCGCTGGGGCAATCGCATCACAGGTATTAAAAGTAGTAGGTGGGGTGTTCACGAGGTCTTTACAGTACACCGCCTGCAGGTTCACAATATTATCGGCAATTTCTGCGGTCGCTAAAGAAAGGAGTGATTGCACGGTGAGAGTGTTGTTTACAACCGAGTAAAGGTTCAGAGTTGGTGCAGTACCAAGGTTATATATCAGTGCATTGGAAGTATAAGTAACCCCGAGCCCGCCCGTTTTGTTGAAATTGACAGCATCATCATGAGGTATGGTGTCTTCATTCACCCCCGTGGGCAATGCGGATACTTGAGCAAGCGAACAATTAAGCCCACCCTCGGCGGCAACAAACAAATCTCCCATCTGGAACCCATATCGGTTGCTTACCTTATAGTCTTCTGTCGCTGAGGCCATGTTTTGGACTTGCTGGACGGAAGCTAAACCATTCGAGGAGTTGCCATAGAGTATAGT
>SPBV01000163.1 GCA_004525885.1 Nitrosomonadales bacterium | reverse complement strand
TGACCTGGACTGATGCGGGTGATCGTAACATCAACAGCATAGCTGGTCCTGTTATTCCAGTCTTTACCAAGCTCTAAGGCAAGACAGGCATGACACCGATCCGCCCCCCGTCATATGACGGGATGGTGGATCGGTTTTTTTAATGAATAAGGAATTGCCGGTGTGTGATTATTAACATCTCTGTATCAACATAAACACAATCGGAATATTTTAAAACAACAAATTGTTGTAACAGCTAAACAGGAGGTTCGTCCGTGGTTAAGCAAGCAGTGCGAGCGGGCGCTATGGCTTTCATTCTTGTTATGGCGCTCCACACAAGTGTGGTTGGCGCTCATGGAAAAGTATCTATGGAACAAGATAGCTGCATGCGCCGGGCCGGGGATAATAGCATGGTGCATCTAAGTGCTTATCAGCCAGAGCATGACCCAAGTGCCCACTATTGCACGGAAATTCCCAGTGGCGGCGAAACGTATCTTGTGATAGATCTCGTAGATCAGGCGCTACGTGACATGCTGGTTGGGATACGAATAGTAAAAGGAACCAGTGAAACCGAAGATGAAACAGTTTCACTTATTAAGCCAAGTTATCACCCAGATGGAGTGGTTGGAGAAAAGATCAACCTTGAAAAAGGGCAGTATACGCTATTTATAAAAGGCGAAGGAGTGCCGCCTGTTCATTATGAATACCCATTACGGGTACAAATGTTCAACTATCAAAAATTTTTTAGTCAAGCGATAGGACCAACAATAGCCTTGTTGTTGCTTATCTTCATTGGGTACAAGTTTACGAAAACGAAGCGAGTGCAGAATTGGCTAGCTTCCCGCCGTACCTAGTAGATACTTGACATATATCAACGGAAAAATACTATAGTCGTTATAGATTTAAACGTAAAACACAATATGTTTAAGCTTGAATTTTATATTTTATGAGAGGATGCTAGTAATGTTTTTAAAATATATGAGACCTGTATTAATATACTTAATTTTATCTTTTGGGTTTTCATTCTCAACACAAGTACAGGCTCACGGAGGGCTTTCACTTGCTGACGATATGTGTAAACTTACGATTGGCCCGTTCACTATGCATTTTACTGGTTATCAGCCGGACAGCTCGCAAGAGAAAGAGTTTTGTGAAGATATTCCAGTGACCGGCCGCACAGTAGTGGCATTGGATTATATTGATGAGGCGCTTCGCCCATTACCAACTGAAGTTCGGGTAATAAAGGACACCGGCTCAGAGGAGAATCTAGATAGCATTACGATTATCCACATGCCAGCCAAAGTCTATAGTAACGGATCAATTAATTTTGAACATAACTTTGACGCACCAGGTAAATTTGTTGGATTGGTAACTACAGGAGAAAATCAGGAACATGTATCTCGTTTTCCATTTTCTGTAGGAGAGGGCAAGAGCAGCATGCCTTCTGGCTTAGTTTTTGCTATGTTAGGGGCAATTGGTTTGGGCGCATTCGTTTTGTTTAAGGTTGGCCGCAAACCTAAAGATGGTCCTGCTACGTAAGAACCTAATTGGCAATCTGTTTGCCAGGCGGCCTCTGTCGAACCAAACTAAAAAAATGCTGTCAAATGTATGCTTAATAGACAAACGAAGCGTTAAGTTGCAACAGTCCTGAAAGAGGTCAAGATGGAATCATTGATAACTTCCGCACCTGTGCGTGTAATGGTAAGTATTGTATTAGTTCTGTCAATGTGGGCACATGCTACGCCAGTTTTAGCACATGCACAGTTGATTAAAGCAGAGCCAGCGCGCCGAGCAGTTCTGAACAAAGCCCCAACACAAGTACGTCTCTGGTTTAACGAAGAGATTGAGGGAGCGTATACCTCGTTATCTGTTTTGGATGCCAACAAAACCCCGGTCACGGATGCTAAGCCCCATGTTGTTTCAGATGACCCGAAATCCGTTGTTCTACCATTGCCAGATTTAAAGCCTGGAAAATATTCAGTAAAGTTCAGAGTGCTATCAGTTGACGGGCACGTTGTTGATTCGTCCTTTGACTACACGGTGAAGAGTAAGAGCAAAGTAAAAAACAAATGATCGAGATCATCGCGGCATTTGCCCGCTGGCTTCAGTTAGCGGCCAACATGATCTTGATAGGCGGCAGCATTTTCCTAGCAATTGCTGCGTACGACAGAGCGACAATTTCAAGTCCTTGGGTTGCTCGCTTTGAGAGAACTCTTCCCTGGTTAGCAATTATCCTTTTGTTAGGGCTGATAGCGGTACTCGCAACTTCTTCAGCGCTGGCAACAGGCTTAACTGAACATGCTTGGCAGCCAAGTGCCTGGTTCGCATTCCTACAAAAAACTCGTACTGGACACGTTTGGATGTGGCGCGAGGGCTTTGCGCTTATCGTGTTGGGGGCGGTCCTATATATTCGGAATTCATCTAGAGCTCAATGGCGGTATGTGCTATGTGCAACATTCGCCATAATCACCCTGTCTGTAGGCTCACTTGCGAGCCATTCTGCGGCAGAAGAGCTGTCCGTGGCCTCAATACTTCCGTATACGCTACACATCGTTCTAGCAGGAGTTTGGTTTGGGGCATTACCTGCATTCCTCTTAATTATATTTACCAATAAGACGGGGCAGACAAGTGAAAAAATCGATAAATCTGGTGTTCAAACGCTAAAGCGTTTTTCGGTTATGGCGATGCCGGTAATGCTTGGCATCATTGCAACCGGTGTAATTGTTGCAGATCGAACGGTGGATACAATCTACGGCGCTTTGGTTGCAACCGAATATGGCTGGCTTCTCATTACAAAGGTTACGCTACTCATATTGGTTCTCATGATTGCTTCGCGCGCCCGCTCCACTTGGCTGCCATCCCTTGCACAGGGAGAAGTTTTGGCAACGATTGGTGCTCAAAAGTTGCGAAAATGGGTTCGCATTGAATTCGTGATTGCCGCACTAATATTGCTAGTAGCGACTATCCTAGCGAACACTATTCCGGCAAAACATGCCATCATCGAGGAGTGGCCCTATCCATTTCGTTTTTCTATCGATGCTACTTGGGATGATCCAGCCGTACAGACGCGCATTTGGGCCGGAGTTGCCTTGCTTATCCTTGCAGGAGGCCTGGTCGTGTTTGGTAGAGCTAAGAAATGGGCGGCGAAACACCGTATTGGAATCCCAGGAGCGCTTGTGGCAAGTGCACTGGTTGTAATTTTGCCCCCCCTTGCCGTTCAGGCGTACCCAGAAACCTATCTCAAAACGCCGGTTCCATTTGATACTATTTCTATTGCTAACGGGTCCCATTTCTTTGCGGAGAACTGTGTAGCCTGTCACGGGCCACAAGGGAAGGGAAATGGCATTCTGGCAAAAAGCTTTTCTAAGATACCAGCGGATTTGCTTACGGAGCCGCATACTGAGAGGCACACGGCAGGGGATTTCTTTAACTGGCTGACTAAGGGTATTCCAGATACCGGCATGCCAGGCTTTGGTGATAAACTAGAAGAGGAAGATCGTTGGGACGTAGTAAATTATATTCATGCAATGTCGCGTGGCTACCAAGCACGTCTCATGAGTCCTAAAGTCGTTCCTAACAAACCCTCTCTAGCCCCGCCTAATTTTTCCTATTCAGCTCATAATGAATCAAGAGGTATACTGCAAGACTTTCGTCAACAAAAGTCTATATTATTAGTTTTGTTTTCGTGGCCAGAATCAAAGGCTCGGATTGAGCAGTTACGAATGACCTATGAAAAGCTGAGTGAAGGTAGTGCAGAAGTGCTAGCGGTGCCGATGAATGACATTGACCCGCAAGATATAGAAGAAATTACTGCAAATATTCCCTTCCCAGTTGTAACACAGGGGGCAAAAGAAATCACACGAAGCTACATCTTGTATCGCAGGACACTTGGGCGGCCTGATCTTCTTGGTGAGGGATCAATTCCTACGCATTTAGAGTTTCTAATAGACCGTTTTGGGTATTTGCGGGCACGCTGGATTCCCGTGGCTGATGGAGAAGGCTGGACAAACACGAATTTATTGATGCAGCAAATAGCGCAAATCAAGCTAGAAAAAGAGATCCTGTCACCACCAGATGATCATGTGCACTGAGTATGTTGTATAGATTTGACGATCTGATTCAATTGTTGTTTAGGAGAAAAAATGAATAAATCGAGAATTATTTTTCTAACGGTTATAGCATTAATTTTTTCAACCCCGGTTTGGTCGCATACCGACGATTATTTTGATTCAGTCGATGCGCCTCACGGCGGGCAGATGCGTATGGCAGGGCCATATCATCTGGAAATTGTAACTAAGGATAAAGAGATTGCGCTGTATGTTACGGATCATGCAAACACCAAGAT
>SPBV01000337.1 GCA_004525885.1 Nitrosomonadales bacterium | reverse complement strand
GTCGCCGTGTTCGAGGGCGCCCTTCAACGGAATGGAAATGATCTCCATATTGTCGTGGGGATGCTGACCAAATCCAGCTCCCCCCGTTACAATATCATCGTTTAAGACTCGTAATACACCAAATTGCACTCTTTCTGGATCGTGATAACCGGCAAAACTAAAGGTATGGTGCGAGTCAAGCCAACCATGGTTGGCATATCCACGGGTGTTTGCTTTGTGTAGTACTGAGTTCATACAGTTTTAGAGTTTCATCTAGTTTCAAACAAAAATATCTACAATTATTGTATATACAATAATTGTAGCTAAATCGTTCACGATTGAAAGAAAAGTAAGCACGTTCCCGGTTTTAGTTTAGACTCAACGTTTGAGTGTCTTGAAAGTAATGCCACAGCTACGTGCAAACTGCTTTTGGATATTCAATTTATCGTTGGATTTAGGGCAAAATAACTATTATTACTTCTAAAATGTTTAGCATATTATGCACGCTGGTAAAAACTTTTCACTAAAAGAGGTCTTGCTCTGGACCCGAAGGGATATTTATGCCCTAACCCTTATTGCTTCCGTTCAAACATGCTGCTACGTATTGCTACAGTGGCGTTGGCTTTCCATCCCGTGGCTACCGATTGCCTTGCTGGGCACCGCGGTTGCGTTCATTGCCGGCTTTAAAAACAATGCGTCGTACGACAGAATGTGGGAAGCTAGAAAAATATGGGGTGGTATTGTGAACTCCAGCCGTAGTTGGGGAATTCTTGTAAAAGATTTTATTTCAAACAAGCATGCACTTCTCCCTTTACCCGAGGAGGAACTTCATGAAACCAGATTAAAATTCATCAACCGCCACCTTGCGTGGTTAACAGCGCTTCGGTTTAGTTTGCGTGAAGAACGAACGTGGGAAGCTGGCTATAAAAAATATAACATGGAATACAAAGTTAAGTGGTTTAAGATTTCGGAACATGATGGGGACTTGCGAAAAGAGTTACTTATCCATTTGCCACAAGATGAGGTGGAGTCCATCATGTCAAAAACAAACAAAGCAGCACAGATTGTTGCGATGCAATCCGAGCACCTCAGGCTACTCCTGGAGCAAGGGCTTATTGAGGATTTTCGTCACATGGAATTGGAGAAGCTACTTGTTGATTTCTATAGCCAACAAGGTGCTTCAGAAAGAATTAAAAACTTCCCCTATCCCCGTCAATATGCAACGCTTAACCTATACTTCACTAAGATCTTCGTTTTTCTTTTGCCACTGGGAATGCTGCAGGAGTTTGATAAGATGGGCGGGAATCTGATCTGGCTTTCGATTCCGTTTAGTGTATTGTCAGCCTGGATTTTCACGACGATGGAAAAAATAGGTGAGTCCACCGAAAATCCATTCGAAGGAAGTGCCAACGATGTGCCGATTACGGCGATCTCCAGAACCATCGAAATTGATTTAAAGGAAATGTTTGGGTATAAAAACATTCCGAAACCACTTACCCCTCAGAATAATATTTTGGTCTAGCCTTTAACGATACGTCTAATGTTTGAGGGAATATTCGAAAACAATAAAAAATCGATTGGAAGTAAAATGTTGGGTGCTCCGGATTATTTCAAAACCTCGCGAGGGGACAGCATCCCGAATTTCTCTATATAGGCTGTTCGGATAGCCGAGTCAGGGCGGAGGGTTTATCTTGCTCGAGCAACAAAGCACATTAAATAATTGTCTAGACCATACGAGTTATATAGTTTTGGCTGATTACCCCGCAGTTGGGAAGGCCTGGTCAAATACCGATTAACTTGAGCTCAATTAGCAAGCGAAAATACCATGATCCAATTCACAACAGCCATCCACAAATTTGATAAGAAAGGCGAAAAAACGGGTTGGACCTATATTGAGATTGTCGCCTCACAAGCAAAAAAATTAAAGCCGGGAAGCAAAGTATCGTTTCGGGTGAAGGGAAGTCTGGATCATCACCGTATTGAAAAGACCGCATTGATTCCGATGGGTGACGGCAATTTTATTCTTCCATTGAATGGCCAAATGCGAAAAGCTATCGGCAAGAAG
>SPBV01000329.1 GCA_004525885.1 Nitrosomonadales bacterium | reverse complement strand
TGCAGAGGGTATTACACCCATCAAGCATTTAAGTAATGTAGTTTTGCCGGCACCATTGCGGCCAAGCAAACAAGTTACTTCTCCTTTCTTTAGCTCAAAAGACAGATCTCGCAGGATGTGGCTACCACCATACTTCTGATTAAGGTTTTCAATCTTTAGCATATTAACGTCCTAGATAAACCTCAATAACTTTTGGGTCAGACTGTACGTCGGCCATCGCACCTTCACATAATAGTGAGCCCTGATCAAGTACAGTAACCATACTCTTAAGCTGTTCGACAAAACCCATATCGTGCTCAACTACAACTAACGAATGTTTACCTTTTAGAGAATTAAATAATTCACCTGTACGCTCAGTTTCATCATCGGTCATGCCAGCAACAGGCTCATCCAATAATAACAACTGTGGGTCTTGCATTAGCAACATACCAATTTCTAACCATTGCTTTTGACCATGAGACAAGCGTCCGGCAAGTTGATCCGCATTCTCGTTAAGGTTTATTAAACGTAATGTGTCAGCAATACGATCCCGCATAACATCATCTACTACGGCAAACAAGCTGAAACGAACTCTCTTATCAGTTTTCATCGCAAGTTCAAGATTCTCAAATACGGTGTGGCTTTCAAAGATAGTAGGTTTTTGAAATTTCCTACCAATGCCAATTATGGCGATTTCTGGTTCTGTTAGTAGCGTTAGATCAACTGTACTATTGAAGATACAACTACCCTCATCGGGCCTTGTTTTTCCAGTAATACAATCCATCATCGTAGTTTTACCTGCGCCATTAGGACCAATGATGCAGCGCAACTCATTGCGTACGAATTTCAGACTAAGTTTATTAAGTGCCTTGAAGCCATCGAACGATACTGATAAATCT
This sequence comes from Nitrosomonadales bacterium, assembly GCA_004525885.1. GTDB lineage: Bacteria > Pseudomonadota > Gammaproteobacteria > Burkholderiales > Nitrosomonadaceae > BJGV01. Next base: position 1,256 of record SPBV01000329.1, on the reverse strand, counting down.
GAAAGTTCCAGAATTATATCCGTACCTTGTGCCGGAGCAGTAGATGACGACTTTTCTTCTTGCACATGACTTGTATCAAATATTGCATCACTCATCGTGTGCTCCGCGCTCTCAGTTGCTGATACAAACCTACTAATCCTTGGGGTAGAAGCAGAGTAACCAATACAAATAACAACCCGAGGAAGTATAACCAAAACTCAGGAAATGCAACCGTGAACCAACTCTTGGACAGATTAACTACGAACGCACCTATCGCTGGGCCAATCAGAGTGCCACGACCACCAATTGCAGCCCAAATTGCAATTTCTATAGAATTAGCTGTCGCCATTTCACTAGGATTTATGATGCCAATTTGTGGAACATAGAGCGCCCCAGCAATGCCACATATGATGGCTGAGACTGTCCAAATGAAGAGTTTATACCACAATGGATTGTAGCCTAAGAACATAACTCTCATTTCTGCATCTCGGATCGCTGTCAGTATACGACCATATTTTGACGAAACCAGGTAACGCCCTAACAAAAGTGAAAATATCAGCATACCTGAGCTAAGCGCAAACAGCGTCGCCCGCATTTCCGGAGAAGTTATATCGTATCCGAGGATGCGTTTGAAATCAGTAAAACCATTATTCCCACCAAAACCAGTATTGTTCATGAAGAATAACAACAAGAACGCATATAGCATTGCTTGGGAGATAATGGCAAAGTAAACTCCCTTGACTCGTGAACGGAATACGAAATAACCGAATACAAAAGCCAGCGCCCCTGGAGCAGCTACTACTAAAAAGATTGCATAAATGAAACTATCAGTAAATGCCCAAAACCATGGATATTCCTTCCAATCAAGAAACACCATGAAGTCTGGTAAGTGTGACTGATATACACCATCAAGACCAATACTACGCATTAAATACATACCAAAAGCATAACCGCCTAACGCAAAAAATAAGCCCTGTGCTAAGGAAAGGACGCCCGCATACCCCCAGATTAGATCCATTGCCACAGCAACTATTGCGTAACACATAATCTTGCCAATAAGTGTCACGTAAAAAGTAGAAATAAACAGTGCATCCCCTTCTACAAACATGAGATGACATGCTGGCACAGCCACCATTGTCAAGAGGGCAAACAGGATCAAAGCTACCCATCCTTTACGACCAGTAGCAGAGAAAAAACGAATAACAAATGGAGTGCGCGCAGTTGACATAATAGTTTTAGTCCGCAGTCCTTCCTTTAAGGGCAAATAGTCCCTGTGG
>SPBV01000187.1 GCA_004525885.1 Nitrosomonadales bacterium | reverse complement strand
TGATGCATTCAAACCATGATCTAAAATCCGGTCACGGCCTATGGTAAGCATAGAATTATTTATATCAGTAAGCCATATCTCTCCACTCTCACCGGCGCGCTCAATGAACAATGTACTCAAATCTGCGGTGCCACCAGCAATATCGAGAACTCGATCACCTACTTTGACTCCACTTGCTTCTACAGCAAAACGTTTCCACAGTCTGTGTAATCCAGCAGACATGAGATCATTCATCAAATTATAGCGCTTTGCTACTGAGTCAAATACGCCTGCTACTTTGTGCGCTTTATCAGTCTCTGGAACCGAGTTAAAACCGAAATGAGTAGTCTTGGTCATAAAAGATTATTTCGTAAAATAAAGTAAGCATAGTTTCAGCATAAAATTAAAAATTCGAGTCCTCTTTATCTTATGATGTCTATTTTATTTATGCGTGAGTAATTCTGTAACTGGCTTTCTACTTGCACCTGCCTCATCCATTCTTCGCAGATAATGTTGCCACATATTATCCTGTTGCATACCATATCCATAAAGCAGGTCCCAAGAGTATAGGCCTGTATTATGACCATCTGAAAAATTTAGTTGGATCGCATAACTGCCTACTGGATCAATATGATTTATATTTACATCCTGCTTTCCAGTTTGTAATATTTCTTGCCCGGGGCCATGCCCGCGCGCTTCCGCTGAGGGTGAATAAACCCGTAGAAATTCAAAAGAAAACTTAAAAATCTTCCCGTCTACAAAGGAAATTTCCATTAACCTAGATTGCTGATGCAATTTTATTTCATTGGGTCTAGGGGTATCTACGTTTAACCCCGCCATGACAATATTCTCTCAGTGTAGACTACACGCATAATAAATATATCCACTTTCATCTTACGCTATTACCCTGAGTATTTATTGTAGATCAAGCAATTCAACATCAAAAACCAAAACCGAGTTAGGTGGAATAGAGTCGCCAGCTGCGCGTGAACCATATGCAAGATGGGCGGGAATAATTAGCGTTCTCTGTCCCCCGACTTTCATGCCGACAACTCCTTGATCCCAACCTTTAATTACACGCCCAGAACCTAGCGGAAAAGTAAAAGGTGTGCCTCGGTCGAGTGAGCTATCAAATTTATCTCCCTTTTTTTGCGGTGCAGTTGCTTTATAAAGCCAGCCTGTGTAATGAACTTTAACCGTGTGACCACCACTCGCTTCCTCACCAGTTCCTATTTTGACATCATTTTTTATAAGCTCTGTCACTTTAGTTTCTCCCATTGTGGTATCAGAAAATGCATACTGTGGTAGCAATATCATACTAAAAATTAATATGCTTAAATTAAGCAAAGTTTTTATCTTGGTAATAGTTACCTCAAAGAGAAAAATTGAAAACGTTAGATTATAATTCGGAACAACCTACTGTTCCAGTATCTTTCAGTTAGTTACATATAATAAAAAGTCCCCATAAGAGAATTTATTTGTTAAAAAAATCAACTCTATAAGAATCCTAACACTCAAGTATTATAACCGACATGCTTCGCTGGTCATTGTATATAGATCTAACAAACATTCACACTATGTGTGCAGCACCTTGATGAAACATACCAAGGTTAGATTGCAATAATTTAGATGTATTTAGATAATTCATAATATTACTTAGAGATCATTTAAGAAAACAAATAATTGCGACCTAATATCTGATTCTTCTCTAAGGAGAACATTCGACTACCTTAGAATAAACTACTGAGATGTTCTGAACTATACCTTGATGTAGAATACAAGCCACTTACTTACAAATACCAGTGATCTTATTTGGTAGTAAAAATTAAGATAGTCAAAGTAACCAGATCTTTAAGCATATAATTACACAATAGTCACTTCTAATTAAAATGCTTCGATACGAACTTGTAGCATAATTTCTATGGTTATCCAGATATGGACCTGCTACTAACAATAAATGAGCCCAACCACAATTGAATTAATAGGTGCGATACTGTTCGCCCTCGCGTTGATTCACACCTTCTCAACAAAATTCTTCGAGCATTTAGCTCATACTCGTCCAACTCACGCTGGTATATGGCATTTTCTAGGTGAAGTCGAAGTTGTGTTTGGCTTTTGGGCACTAGTGTTGACGGTAGCGATAGACCATAGATGGTAAGGAAGCTGCCACAACTTACCTTGAACAGCAGAGCTTTACTGAACCAATGTTCGTATTTGCCATTATGGTGATTGCAGGTAGTCGCCCAATTCTCCAATTTGTAATGTTCTGCGTAAAAATAATCGCACGGATCACTCCATGGTCAGACGGGAGGGCATTTTACTTTGTTACCTTATTGTTTGTACCGCTATTGGGATCCTTCATCACAGAGCCAGCCGCTATGACGCTAGCTGGACTTATGCTTCTTGAGCGTTATTACTCTAAGGGAATTACGACTCGACTTAAATATGTCACACTTGGTGTTCTACTCGTCAATATTTCAATTGGTGGAACGTTGACGACGTTCGCTGCCCCACCAGTACTCATGGTGGCAAGTAAGTGGGGATGGGACTTCGCCTTCATGTTTAGTACGTTTGGTTGGAAAGCTATGCTCGTTGTGCTAGTAAATACTTTAGTGGCTACCTTTCTTTTTCGACGGGAACTTTCAGGAATGCAATATGAAGAAAAGACCCAGGAAGCAAGGGCTCCTCTGCCAGTACTACTTATGCACCTATTTTTTTTAGTAGGTGTAGTGGTATTTGCTCATCATCCAGAAGTTTTCATGGGATTACTCCTATTTTTTATTGGTTTCGCCCACGCTTATGAGCGTTATCAAGACCGGCTAATTCTACGTGAAGGGTTGATGGTTGCTTTCTTTCTTGCCGGTCTTGTTGTTCTTGGAGGGCAACAAAAATGGTGGCTGCAACCTATGTTGGTGGAAATGGATAGCACCACGCTCTTTTATGGTGCCACTATACTTACAGCATTTACTGACAATGCAGCGCTTACTTTTCTTGGCTCTTTATTGGAAGGAACAAGCGCAGAGTTCCAATATTCCCTTGTAGCTGGAGCGGTCACAGGCGGCGGCCTGACAGTAATTGCTAATGCTCCGAATCCGGCAGGTTTTGCCATACTCAAAGAATCGTTTGAAGATGATGCAATCCATCCATTAGGGCTACTAATAGCCGCATTACCACCTACATTTGTTGCAATTCTTGCGTTTCAGCTACTCTGAACTAACAACCCAATCAGCCTTCACCGCGTAAACCTGCGCTGCACTGTCCTTTATCTATTTAATTTGCTTAAGCTCACTATAATTAAAAGGAAAGGAAATGAATAAGAATTACTTGTTAGCACCAAAAGTCCTAAGAGTACTAAGAGTACCTGGGTATATTAGAGTTTAAAGATATGAAGTACTTAGGGGAAAATTACAGGGGGTATCTGGAAAATACGTTCAACCACTATGTACTTTAGAACGATGGCTTTTCTCTATCCATTTTTTAATACGGTTGGCATCACCAATGCGGGTGTTCTTTCCCAAAGAGTCAAGCAGCACAATTATGACCGGTTTGCCATCTATTTGTGCATGCATAACTAAACAACGTCCGGCTGCCTTTAGAAAACCTGTTTTTGATACATCAATATCCCAAGCTCCACGACGCACAAGACTATTGGAGTTTTTGTATAGTAAGCTACGCTTCCTATGTGAGAGTTTTACTGTATGCACTGCAGTAGTAGTGCATTTACGGATAAGGTCGTAGCTGTGTGCAGCTTCAACCAGTTTCGCCAAATCGCGAGCAGTAGAAACATTTCTGCTACTTAGTCCAGTAGATTCAACAAAAAAACTACTCCCCATACCAAGTTCAAATGCCTTGTTGTTCATTGCTTTAACGAATACTTGGGTGCCGCCAGGATAAGTACGCCCCAACGCTGCCGCCGCACGATTATCTGAAGACATTAATGCTAACAGCAGTATCTCCTCACGAGTAAGCCTAGCTCCGACTGATAAC